>QGUU01000036.1 GCA_003242525.1 Pseudomonadota bacterium
GCTGGGAATGTGTAAAAAAGACAGGTTACGGGCTTGGGCGTCGCCAAGGCATCGGCGCCTCGGCCAAGGTGAGACTGCGTCCGATCCTGATGACGACGGCCGCCATGGCGCTCGGCGTCGTGCCCCTCATCACCTCCAGCGGGGCAGGCGCGGCCGCGCGCTATTCGATGGGCCTGGTCATCTTCACCGGCATTCTCATCGGCACGATGTTTACGCTGTTCGTAGTGCCGATGTTCTACACCTTCATCGCCTCCAAGGATCCGCCGCAGCATGCCGAAAAGCCGGATCCGGCGCTGATGCCTGCCCTGGCGGACTGACCGAATCGCGGGCAATGAACAAGGCGGCAGATCGCTCTGCCGCCTTTCATTTTTCAGGGCAGCCAAGAATATCAGCCCTTCGCAGCCGCCTCGATGGCTGCAACGTCGATCTTCACCATCTTCATCATTGCGGCCATCACCCTGTCGGCTTTCGCCTGGTCGGGATCGGCAAGCAGCCTCGGCAGAACTTCGGGCACGACCTGCCAGGAAATGCCGAACCTGTCCTTCAGCCAGCTGCAGGCAACGGGGGTGCCACCCCCCTCCAGCAGCCTATCCCAATAATAGTCCACCTCGGCCTGATCCTTGCACTCGATGGACAAGGAGATGGCATCGTTGAACGCATCGTGCGCGCCTCCGTTCAGCACCTGGAAGCGCATGCCGTCCAGCTCGAATGTAGCGGCCAGCAGGCTGCCTTCCTTGTCGCCGCCTTCCTTGCCCCAATATATCTCGCTGACTATGCGGCTGTTCCTGAAGATCGCCGAATAGAAGGCTATGGCTTCGGCGCCGTCATTGTTCTGGAACCATAGGCAGGGCATGATCTTCTGCATGGTTTCTCCTCATCGGTTCGGGGCGGCCGGATTGACCTCGCCCGACGGCGTTTGCACTCGCCGCTGCCTTCAAGACGGACGAGGCGCCTTCGCGCCGACAGCCATGGCCGAATAATCCCGGCGCCATCCGCGGCATGGCTAAACTGGCGCAGTGCAAAACGATGGCAAGGCCGGCGCAGGGCGTATATAAGATCGGCGATCCAGTTTGATCGGCGCAGTTTGCAGCCGAGGCAGCAAGGAAAGTTCAATGCCAGCTTACCGTTCCCGTACCACTACCCATGGCCGCAACATGGCCGGCGCTCGTGGCCTGTGGCGCGCCACCGGCATGAAGGATTCGGATTTCGGCAAGCCGATCATCGCCGTGGTGAATTCCTTCACCCAATTCGTGCCGGGGCACGTGCACCTGAAGGATCTGGGCCAGCTCGTCGCGCGCGAGATCGAGAAGGCAGGCGGCGTGGCGAAGGAGTTCAACACCATCGCCGTCGACGATGGCATCGCCATGGGCCATGACGGCATGCTCTATTCGCTACCCTCGCGCGAGATCATCGCCGATAGCGTCGAATATATGGTCAACGCGCATTGCGCCGACGCGATGGTGTGCATCTCCAACTGTGACAAGATCACGCCCGGCATGCTCATGGCGTCACTCCGCCTCAATATTCCCACCGTCTTCGTTTCGGGCGGGCCGATGGAGGCCGGCAAGGTGGTGCTGGGCGGCCAGAAGAAGGCGCTAGACCTGATCGATGCCATGGTCGCCGCTGCCGACGACAATGTGTCCGACCAGGATGTGCAGGTGATCGAGCGCTCGGCATGCCCGACCTGCGGCTCCTGTTCCGGCATGTTCACTGCAAATTCCATGAACTGCCTCACCGAGGCGCTCGGCCTCTCCCTGCCCGGCAACGGCTCGACTCTCGCCACCCATGCCGACCGCAAGCGGCTCTTCGTGGAAGCGGGGCATCTCATCGTCGATCTCGCCCAACGCTACTACGAACAGGACGACGAAAGCGTGCTGCCGCGCAACATTGCGTCCAAGCCGGCCTTCGAGAACGCCATGACCCTGGACATCGCCATGGGCGGGTCGACCAACACGGTGCTGCATATTCTTGCGGCAGCCCATGAGGGTGGCATCGACTTCACGATGGACGATATCGACCGCCTGTCACGCAAGGTGCCGTGCCTGTGCAAGGTTGCGCCTGCCAAGGCGGATGTCCACATGGAAGACGTGCATCGCGCGGGAGGCATCTACGCCATTCTGGGCGAACTCGACCGTGCCGGCCTCATCAACCGCGACCAGCCGACCGTGCATACCGCGACCCTCGGCCAGGCCATCGGGCATTGGGACATCGCCCAGACCAACAGCGATAAGGTCCGCGAGTTCTACCTGGCTGCGCCCGGCGGCGTGCCGACGCAAACAGCCTTCAGCCAGGACCGGCGCTGGGAAGAACTGGACCTGGACCGGGAGAATGGCGCGATCCGATCTGTCCAGCATGCCTTCTCCAAAGACGGCGGACTGGCCGTGCTGAAGGGCAACATCGCGCCCGACGGCTGCATCGTGAAGACGGCAGGCGTAGACGAGTCGATCCTGAAATTCAGCGGCCCGGCAGTCGTGTTCGAGAGCCAGGATGCCGCGGTCAAGGGCATACTCGGCAATGAAGTGAAGGCCGGCGACGTTGTGGTGATCCGCTATGAGGGACCCAGGGGCGGGCCCGGCATGCAGGAGATGCTGTATCCGACCAGCTATTTGAAGTCGAAGGGCCTGGGGAAGGTCTGCGCCCTGCTGACGGACGGCCGCTTTTCCGGCGGCACGTCGGGCCTTTCGATCGGCCATGTCTCGCCGGAGGCCGCACTCGGCGGCACAATCGGCCTGGTGCGCGCCGGAGACACAATCGAGATCGACATCCCGAACCGCAGCATCAGGCTCGCCGTTCCCGACGACGAGCTCGCCCGTCGAAGGGAGGAGCAGGACCGGTTGGGCTGGAAGCCGGCCGAAAAGCGCAAGCGAAACGTCACGCCGGCGCTGAGGGCCTATGCAGCCTTCGCCACAAGCGCTGACAAGGGCGCGGTGCGAAAGGTTCCGGAATAGCCGCCTACAGATCAAGACCGGCCCGGCATGAGCAAAGCACAGGCTAAACGATGTGCACGGCACCCCGGATGCGCCACGCCGGCTTGATCGGCTGGCTGCCGGGTTGCGTCACAACGCCAGGGAGGGGTGGGCCATGAGCTTCGACATCATCGTGCGCGGCGGAACGCTGCCGGATGGGCAGTTGGCGGACATTGGCATTCGCGGCGAAACGATCGCCGCAATCGAACCCAGGATCGACGCAGAGGCCGGCCAAATCATCGATGCCGCCGGCAACCTCGTCTCACCGCCTTTCGTCGACCCGCATTTCCACATGGATGCCACGCTTTCCTACGGAATCCCGCGCATCAACGCATCGGGCACCCTGCTGGAAGGCATTGCCCTCTGGGGTGAGTTGAAGCCGCTCCTGACGCATGAGGCAGTCAAGGAACGCGCACTCGCCTATTGCGACTGGGCTGTATCCATGGGCCTGCTCGCCATTCGCACCCATGTGGACGTCTGCGACGACCGGCTGCTCGCCGTCGAGGCGCTGCTTGAGGTGAAGAGGGAAATTTCCCCCTATATCGACCTGCAACTGGTCGCCTTCCCGCAGGATGGCTTCTACCGCGCGCCGAATGCGCGGGAAAACACCTTGCGCGCGCTGGACATGGGGGTGGACGTGGTTGGCGGCATACCGCATTTCGAACGGACGATGGAGGAAGGCCGCCGCTCGGTCACGGAACTGTGCGAAATCGCCGCCCGGCGCGGCCTTCCGGTCGACATGCACTGCGACGAGACGGACGATCCGCTCTCGCGCCACATCGAGCAGCTTGCCTACGAAACGAAAAGACTTGGCCTGGCAGGGCGAGTGACCGGCTCGCACCTCACGTCCATGCATTCCATGGACAATTACTACGTCTCCAAACTCCTGCCGCTGATTGCGGAGGCAGGCGTATCAGCCATCCCCAATCCGCTCATCAACATCATGCTGCAGGGACGGCACGACACCTTCCCCAAGCGGCGTGGGCTGACACGGGTGAAGGAGATGCAAGCGCTCGGCATCCGGGTCGGCTGGGGGCAGGACTGCGTGCTGGATCCGTGGTACTCGCTTGGCACGGCCGACATGCTGGACGTTGCCTTCATGGGCCTGCATGTGGCGCAAATGTCCTCGCCCGCAGAGATGCGGAAGTGCTTCGACATGGTAACCGGCATCAATGCCGAGATCATGGGCCTCGATCACCTCGGCCTTCGGGTCGGAAAGCGGGCGAGCCTGGTCGTGCTCGATGCCGGAGACCCAATCGAGGCCATTCGACTGCGGCCAGAGCGCCTTTGCGTCATCGCGCGCGGCAAGGTGGTGGCGCAGCGGACGAAACAGGAGACGAAGCTGTTCATCGCCGGACGGCCCCCTGCGGTCAACCGACGGCATAGGGCCGGCTGATGCCGCCTTGCAGGCCGCCCGCAGCCTTTGCCCATGGATCTTGCTGAATCGTTAGGGCCAGCAGGGCTGCGCCAACGAATTACCCTCGCAAGACGGATCAGGCCGGGCTAAAGGCCAGATGGCCGGCATGAGCCGGTTACGGACCGCGCCATGCCTTCACTGCGCCGATTGCTGACATTCCAGAACACGCTTGTCGCGGGCATCCTGATCATGCTGGCCGGCGATTTCCTGTTCGCGCTCAATGATGCGATGGGCAAATGGCTGGTGGCGTCCTTTTCAGTGGGACAGGTGGTTCTTGTCCGTTCCATCGGTGCCTTTCTGGTGCTCGGTCCCATGATGATAAAACAGGGCGCCGACAAGCTGTTTCGGACGGAGCGGCCCTGGCTGCAGTTCTGGCGCGTTGCGGCCGCCACGATCGATACGGCCTGCTTCTATGCCGCAGTGGTCTATCTGCCGCTGGCTGACGTGATGAGCTTCTACATGGCCGGGCCGATTTACGTCGCGGCGCTGTCGCACTTCCTGCTTGGCGAGAAAGTGGGCTGGCGACGCTGGACGGCAATCCTTATCGGCTTCTGCGGCGTGCTGGTCATGCTCAAGCCTTCCTCCTCGGCCTTTTCGCTTTCTTCGCTTTATGCGCTTGCCGGCAGCGTTGCCTTCGCCTTTGCAATAATCCTTTCCCGGCGTTTGCGGGGAACCACCGACACCACGCTGGTGACCTGGCAGACCATCGGCACAATGCTGGTGGGCGGCGCGCTGGCAATCGGCAATTGGCACACGCCAAGCGCGCTCGATACAGCCGCCATGCTGCTGCTGGGAATTGTCTCCTGCATTGCGCATCTTCTTATCACCAGGGCATTGAAGCTGGCGCCTGCCTCGACTCTTGCGCCGCTGCACTACACATTGCTGCTGTGGGCAGTGATCCTGGGTTTCATCTTCTTCGGCGACGTACCGGGGTTGCGCGTCCTGACCGGCGCTGGAATCGTCGTTCTGGCAGGCATGTTCATCTTCCATCGCCAGAACGTGGTGGACACCGTGCCGCCTGAAACCGTGCCGAAGGGCGTCAGCTAGGCGGCAGGCCCAAAAGCCGCGCCTCCCTGCCGGATTGAGCCGGACTTGAATCGGCGCCAGAACAAATGAGACACTAAACCACCGGCAAGGCCGGTTTGACAGGAGGAACCCTCGTTGAAAAACTCCGCCATATCCGAGCGCAAGAACAAGGCGATCTCGCGCGGCGTCGGCATGACGACGCAAATCTATGCCGACCGCGCTGAAAATTCCGAAATCTGGGACGTGGAAGGCCGCCGCTACATCGACTTCGCCGGCGGTATCGCCGTGGTCAATACCGGACACCGCCATCCCAAGGTGATCGAGGCGGTAAAGGCGCAGCTCGACCGCTTCACCCATACCTGTCACCAGGTCGTGCCCTACGAGAACTATGTGCACCTGGCCGAGCGGCTGAACGCCATGCTGCCGGGCAGCTTCGAGAAAAAGACCATTTTCGCCACCACCGGTGCCGAGGCGGTGGAGAATGCGGTCAAGATCGCACGCCATGCCACCGGGCGGCCGGCCGTCATCGCCTTCGCAGGTGGATTTCACGGCCGCACCTTCATGGGCATGGCGCTGACCGGCAAGGTACAGCCCTACAAGGCGGGATTCGGCGCCATGCCGGGCGACGTCTTCCATGCGCCCTTCCCCGTCGAGCTTCACGGCGTGTCGGTGGGCGACTCGCTGGCCGCGCTCGACAGGCTGTTCAAGGCCGATGTCGAGCCTTCTCGCGTCGCGGCCATCATCGTCGAGCCGGTACAGGGCGAAGGCGGCTTCTACGAAGCTCCGCGTGACTTCATCTCGGCGCTGCGTCGCATATGCGACGAGCACGGCATCCTGCTGATCGCCGACGAAGTGCAGACCGGGTTCGCGCGCACCGGCAAGATGTTCGCCATGCAGCACCATGACGTAGCGCCCGACATCACCACCATGGCCAAGAGCCTGGCTGGCGGCTTTCCGCTCTCGGCCGTCACCGGACGCGCCGAACTGATGGACTCGCCCAATCCCGGCGGCCTTGGCGGAACCTATGCCGGCAACCCGCTGGGCATTGCCGCGGCGCATGCCGTTCTCGACGTGATCGAGGAGGAAAAGCTGGTGGACCGGGCGAACCTGCTGGGCGGGCGCCTCAAGCAGCGGCTGGAATCCCTGCGCGCCGACGTGCCGGAAATCGTTGACATTCGTGGCCCCGGTTTCATGAACGCCATAGAGTTCAACGATCCAAGGAAGAACCTGCCCTCGGCAGACTTTGCCAATGCCGTACGCCTCAAGGCGCTTGAGAAGGGCCTGATCCTGCTGACCTGCGGCGTTTACGGCAATGTCATCCGGTTTCTCTCACCCATCACGATCCAGGACAACGTGATGAACGAGGCGCTGGACATACTTGAAGCGTCGATCCGGGAAGCGCGGGCCTAACGCCCCGCTTCTTGCAAGCAACGCGGCGAAGGCCGTGGCCGGGTCCGCAATGGCCGCGTTCCCGGCGCCTGGCGCGGGCGCGCCAGCCTGCCAAGGGCCGAGCGCAATAAAACACGATAGGTCCGCCCGGCCGGTGCGGCGCAGCCAGGCCGGCCTTTCCTCTCCCGGGAGAGTGCCCTGCTACTCCGCCGCCACTTTATGCTGGTGTTCGGCGAGCGCCGCCTTGACTGCATCCGGACCGGCAGCCGCAACCTCCGGCGGCGGGGAATATCCCGCCGCGAGCATCTTGCGGCCCAGCATGTGGTCGGCAGGCCGGTTGACGGATTCGATGCCCAGCAGCCTCCCGCCTGCATAGTGGTAAACCGAGAACCTGTTGTCTTCCGGCTCGCCCGAGACGACGCTGCGGTCCCACCCTCCGGGCAGGCCGACCATCTGCAGCTTCATGTCGCCTATGTCCGACCAGAACCACGGCACGGCCCCATAGTCGTCCTCGTGGCCGACAATGGTGCGAGCCGCCAGCTTGGCCTGGTCGGTGGCGTTCTGCACCGATTCCAGCCGGACCTGCTCGCCCGTGAACCAGTGGCGATAGTTGACTGCATCGCCCACCGCCAGGATTTCCGGTACGGATGTGCGCATGCGCGCATCCACGCGGACGCCATTGCCGATGGAAAGGCCCGCGTCTTCGGCCAGTTCGACATTCGGAACGGCACCGATGCCGATAACGACCATCTGCGCCGGCAGCCGCTCGCCCGACCCGGTGATGGCGCCTGTCACCCGTCCGGCGGCGCTTTCGAGCCGCTGCACGGTTTCCCCGGTCAGTACGCGCACCCCTGCCACTTCAAGCCGCCGGCGCACATGGGCGGCCACTACCGGTGCGACAGCGCGGCCGAGAAGCCTGTCGGCCGCCTCCACGACCGTAACCGTGCGGCCACCCGTGGCCAGCGTCGCAGCTATCTCCAGCCCTATGAACCCGCCACCCAGTATGACGATCTCAGACGCCTCCACGCTCAATTCGCGGATCAACCGCGCATCTCCCAGCGAGCGGAGCGACACCACGCCGGAAAGGGTGGCATCCGGCAGGGGCAGGCGCCGCGGTGACGAGCCGGTGGCCAGGATCAGGCGATCAAATGGGAGGCTTGCGCCGTCGGCAAGATCGAGCCGCCGGCCAGCCGGGTCGAGGCGCGTCACCCGAAGGCCCGGACGCAGATCTATGGAACTGCCGCTGTAGAAACTCTCACCCCTCAGCAATTGAGGGCGGGCCTCGGCATCCTTGATAAAGGTCTTCGACAGAGGCGGCTTGTGGTACGGCAGGTCTTTCTCGTCGCCGATGAGGATCAGCGGCCCGGAATAACCCTCTTCGCGCAGGCTAGCTGCCGCCTGGACGCCGGCGTGGCCTGTACCGACAACAATCACGCCGTTCTTCATCTCTGCCATGCCGTAAACCCTAGCAACGATGCGCAGATGGCAATTGTCCGATTGCGCCGCAAGCCGCCGCCTGCCGTTCGCACCCGGAGTGGGGAACTGTCAACATCCAGCCGATGGGCCAGAACCGGAACGACGCTTTCACAAACACGAAGCTTACAGTTTAGAATTATTCTAATCTGTTGTTTTAAATCACTTTTTTCGGAAATGGTTTGACTTTCCCGAAAAACTCAACTTTATCTCCAGAGCGCTCTCAAGCGCACCTTTGACGTCTGGGCCTTGAACCCTTTCGATTGGAGGCAATCGGTGCTTTGCGAGGCTCGTTGAGAGCAGTTGCAGGCTTTCCCGCCGCCCGGAAGACAGCGCTACCCAGACATCGACACGCTCCCTGCCGGCCTGCGATGCAGACCGACAGCCTGATGCTGCGAGGGAAGAAAAGATGATGACGAATGCGAAAGCCATTCGGTACGAGGGTCGCCTCAATCTCGACGCCGTCACCTTCCAAGGACCGGACAGCCTCGACGCGCCCGACAAGGTCTTCCAGTAAGCAGCGAGATAGCCGGCGGCGCTGGTCGTGCCGCCAGCCATCCAGAGTGAAGAAAATGCTGGTTTGTCACTGCAACGTCATAACCGAGAAGGAAATCGAGCAGACGATCGTCTCGCTGCTGGATGAGGATCCGTGGCAACTCATAGTGCCGGCGAAGGTCTATCACGCCATGCACAAACGTGGTCGCTGTTGCGGCTGCTTCCCAAATGTGGTGGAAACGATAATTCGGGTAACCGAGGAGTACCACGCACGCTCGAAGGCGGGCGGCGCGGACATCGTTTCACACCTGGATCGCGTTCGCCAATTGCGCATCCAATACGGGAACAGGAGCAGGATCCATGAAAGGCGACAAGCAGGTAATCGAGCGGCTTAACGAGGCACTGTTTCTGGAACTCGGAGCCGTAAACCAGTACTGGGTGCACTACCGGCTGCTCGAGGACTGGGGCTACACCAAGCTGGCCAAAAAGGAACGCGAGGAATCGATCGAGGAAATGCACCACGCCGACAAGCTGGTGGCGCGCATCATCTTCCTCGAAGGCCATCCGAACCTGCAATCGGTCGCGCCACTGCGCATCGGCCAGAACGTCAAGGAAGTCCTGGAGTCCGACCTCGCCGGGGAATACGACGCGCGCACGTCCTACAAGCGCTCGCGCGAGATCTGCAACGAAGCCGGCGACTATGTGACCATGAAACTGTTCGAGGAACTTCTGGCCGACGAGGAAGGACACATCGACTTCCTCGAAACGCAGCTCGATCTTCTGGCCTCGCTCGGCGAGGAGAAGTACGGCCTGCTCAATGCCGATTCAGCGAACGAGGCAGAGGACTAAGGACATGCGGGGATGCGGCGCATAAAGGCCTGTCCGGCGCCGCATCCCTTTCCTTCATCCCGCCTTCCGGAAAAGGATGTTTCCGCGGCGCGGGCGAACACACCCCTCGCGGCCGCCGCCGTTGCAGGAACTTGCTGTTCCCGACCTCGTGGAGCCGGGATTCATTCCTGTCCGCACTTGCCTTAAGCTGCAGCCGATTCAGCACAGAGGCAGGGCATGAACGGACCGAACCCCGACATAAAGCACCCGATTGCAATGCACCCGCGGGTCGGCTTCCTGAAACCGCTGGTGAAAGCCGAGAATATAGAAATCGGGGAATTCACCTATTACGACGATCCGGAAGGACCGGAGAAATTCGTGGAGCGGTGCGTGCTCCACCATTATCCGTTCGTGGGCGACAAGCTCATAATCGGTCGCTTCTGCGCCATTGCTGAGGGAACGCGGTTCATCATGAACGGCGCGAACCACGCCATGTCGGGGTTCTCCACCTATCCATTCAACATATTCGGCCATGGCTGGGAAGAAGGCTTCGACGTCAAGACCTGGGAGGCCGAAAACCGTGGCGACACCATCGTAGGCAATGATGTTTGGATCGGCATGGAGGCGGTGATCCTGCCGGGCATCAAGATTGGCGACGGGGCCATCGTGGCGGCGAAATCGGTGGTCACGCACGATGTTCCGCCATATGCCGTGGTGGCCGGCAACCCGGCCAGGATGGTGAAGATGCGATTTGACGAGAACACGGTGGAGCGTCTGCTGAAGGTTGCCTGGTGGAACTGGCCGCAAGACAGGATCAGCCGCAATCTCGAGGCCATACGAGGCGCTGATATTGAAAGGCTGGAGGCGGCACGATGAACACTGCAGCCGCCATCGACATGCAGCTGTTCCGCCGGCCATGGGTGTTCATCCGCGGCGTGCCGGCGCTGAAGTTCCTGCCGCCCGCGGGACCGCCGGAAATTGCCTTTGCGGGGCGCTCAAATGTCGGCAAGTCGTCGCTGATCAACGCCCTGACGGGCCAGAAAGGGCTGGCGCGCACCTCCGGCACGCCGGGCCGAACGCAGGAGCTCAACTATTTTGTTCCAGGCGGATTTTCCGGCGAAGGCGCGGATCTGCCGCCCATGGCGCTGGTGGACATGCCGGGCTACGGCTATGCCAAGGCGCCAAAAGAACAGGTCGAACAATGGACAAGGCTGGTGTTCGACTATCTGCGCGGCCGCCCGACGCTGAAGCGGGTCTATGTCCTGATCGACGCGCGCCATGGTGTGAAGTCCAATGACGAGGAAGTGTTTTCCCTGCTAGACAAGGCCGCGGTTTCCTACCAGCTCGTCCTGACGAAGACCGACAAGATTAAGGCCCCCGGCCTGGCGCGTATGATTGAGGAAACGATGGCCAGGATCAGAAAGCGCCCAGCCGCCTTCCCGGCGGTGCTCGCAACATCTTCGGAGACAGGCACCGGGCTGGAGGAACTGCGCGAGGCGGTCCTCGACGCCGTCCGCCAGTAAGCCCACGAAACGACAAGGCTTTGCCTGGACCGGGCGCTTCCGTTCCCCGCCAATTGGCCAACCCCGAGGCAGCAGGGCACGTTCAGCCCAGCGAATGCGTGACACGCCAAATTGCATGAATGACTGCGCTTGTGCGCCAGCCGGACATATGATCGTATGTTTGGAAAAACTCGGCTTTGCCGCAACAACACAAGGGAGGATTTGCAAAATGGCATCAAACAACCGTTCCGTCTCACGGCGACATTTCGTGGGCGGCAGCGCAGCAGCGCTCGCGGCGGGAACTCTGGGCATGCCCTTTGTGCGCACCGCGCGCGCCCAGGCTCCAACCTTCAAGGCAGGCGTCATCACCTCCCTGTCCGGTGACAACATACTCGGTGGCAACCTGACCAAGCGTGGCTATGATTTGTGGGCCGATGCAGTCAATGAGAAGGGAGGCGTCGAGGTCGCCGGCGAGCGTTTCAAGGTCGAGATGTTCTATGGCGACGACCAGAGCAATCCGGCAACCGGCGCGGATGCTGCCGAGCGCCTGATCGTGCAGAACGAGGTCGACGTGCTGTTCGGCCCCTATACCAGCGGCTCCACCATTGCAGTACAGCCGATCTGCCAGAAATATCAGGTTCCGATGATTTCCGGCTCGGCGGAA
>QGUU01000453.1 GCA_003242525.1 Pseudomonadota bacterium
GCAGCGAGGTGGGCAGGCTCGGAGCTTCGAGGTGGAATGCCGAAAGATGCTCACGCGCCAAGGCAGACATGGCTGCTACGACCCTGCCCGCTGCAGGTCCCCCGTCCCCGGAAAGAAACTCCTCGGAAGATGATCCGCTTGCGGCAAGAATGTCGCCGGGTATGTAGCACTGCCCTCTCGCTCGATGCTGGGGCAGCAGAAGCAGAAGGCCCGTGATTGCCTGCGCGCAGCCGGCGTGGCCCGCGAGCGCGGCAAACTGCGGGGCTTTGTCCGGGTCCAGTACAAGTGCGGAAAGCTGGATGAGCGCCGATGCCGTCTCGCCGCAATAGCCCTCGAGGTCGGTGCGCGACGGCATCGGATCGTTGTAGAGGTCGAAGATCCTGGCTTCGAGATAATTGTCAAACGCATGTCCCGGCAGATTGTAAGCAGCAATCGTTGCTTTCAGCTCCTCCGCCAGCGGATTGCCCGCGCCGGCACCGCCTTCGTCAGCCAGGATGACGTCCCGCCACCATTGCAGCCGCACCTCGCCTGGCAAAGCTTCACGGATGCGATCCCGCACGCCTGCAATCTCGGCATTGAAGGCGTATAGCGCCAGCAGGGCGGCGCGCCTTTCCTCGGGCGCATAGAGGGCGCAGATATAGCGGTCATGGTCGGCGCCACGCACCGTCTCCATGACAAGCCGCCGGGAGGATTCCATGTCAATCGACCGCGACGAGGGCGGCAGCGACCGCACGGTCCTCTGCAAGAAGCACGTTGTAGGTGCGCACCGCCGCGCCCGTTGACATCGGGTCTGCCGCTATTCGCACCTGCTTCAGCGCGGCACGCAGGTCGGCGGGAAGCGGACGGATGTCCTTGCCCGTGCCCACCAGCAAGATTTCGATCTGATCGGCTTCAGCAAGGACCTTCTCGAAATCCGCCATCGCGAGTGCGTCCGCATGGCCCGGCTTCCAGCCGTGGATGCCCGAAGGCAGGCAAAGAAGCGAGCCACGATGCGACATATCCGCGAAGCGGAAGCCCCCATTGCCATAGGCCTCGATCGCCGCACGGCCCGGGTAATGGGCCTCACGTATGATGATGCCCTTTGTCACTTCGCTGCCAGTTGCGCCGTGTGCTCAGCAGCATCCATCGCTTCTTTCGAGGCCGGCCGAAGATGGAACAAGATCAGGATCGGTGCGGCTATGAAGATCGACGAGAAGGTACCGATGAAGACACCAAACAGCATCGAGGCTACGAAGGAACGTATGACCTCGCCGCCCAGCAAGAACAGCGCCAGCAGGGCCAGGAAAGTGGTTACGGAGGTCATCGTCGTGCGCGCGAGCATTTCGTTGTCGGACAGGTCAAGCAACTGGCCGAGCGGCATCTTCTTGAATCGCCGCAGGTTCTCGCGGACACGGTCGTAGATCACGACGGTGTCATTGAGCGAATAGCCGACAATGGTGAGGATCGCTGCAACGGTAGAAAGGTCGAATTGGAGCTGCGTGACCACGAGGAAGCCGAGCGTCAATATGACGTCATTGACCGTGGAAATGATGGCGCCGATGGCGAACTGCCACTCGAATCTCACCCACACGTAAACAAGAATCCCCGCCAACGCGGCGAGAACCCCGAGTATGGCGGCCCAGGCCAGTTCGCTTGAGACGGTCGGTCCGACAAGTTCCGTGCGGCGGATATCGTAATCCGCCGAAAGCGTCTCCTGCGCCTTCTGCACGACGATGTTGCCCGCATTGTCGCCAGTGTCTTCCACCGCGCCGATACGGATAAGAGCATCGCTGAGGTCGCCAAATCCCTGCACCTGGATTTCCTCGATCCCGGCCTGCGAGAGGCGGGTACGAATGTCACCCACGTCTGCCTCGCCGGACTTGGCCCGAACTTCCATGATGGTGCCACCGGTGAAATCGATGCCGAAATTCAGCCCCTTGGTGAACAGCAGGAAGACCGAGGCGACGCAGAGACAGATCGAGAGGACAAAAACCTGCAGGCGCACGCGCATGAACGGAATGTGCGTCACTTCCGGCACCAGGCGGATATACCCGCGCGGCACCTCCTTGGGACGGCGGCGGCGCAGCCACTCCGCCGACATCCACCGCGTCAGGGTAAAGGCCGTAAAGATGGTAGTCAGGATACCGATGGCAAGCGTTACCGCGAAGCCGCGAACGGGACCCGAACCCAGGAAAAACAGAACCACGGCCGCAATCAGCGTGGTGATGTTCGAATCGAGAATGGTCGCCAGGGCGCGCTGGAAGCCAAGATCGAAGGCCTGAAGGACAGAACGGCCGTCCCGTCTTTCCTCCCGGATCCGTTCATAGATCAGCACGTTGGAGTCGACCGCCATGCCCAACGTCAGGACAATGCCCGCGATGCCCGGAAGGGTGAGTGTCGCACCCACCAGGGAGAGGATGGCGACGATCATGGCGACATTGGCCACTAGCGCCACATTGGCGAGCCAGCCAAGGAACCCGTAGGCGGCGACCATGAAGACGACGACCAGCGCCGAGCCGACAATGGCCGACATCTTGCCCGCCTGGATGGAATCCTGGCCGAGGCCGGGGCCAACGGTCCGCTCTTCTATGACCGTGAGCGTTGCCGGCAGGGCGCCCGCGCGCAGCAGAACGGCAAGATCGTTCGCGCTCTGCGGTGTAAAATTACCCGAAATCTGGCCGGTGCCGCCGAGGATCGGCTCGCGGATCTGCGGAGCCGAAATCACGTGATTGTCGAGAATGATGGCGAACAGCTTGCCGACATTCTGCTGCGTCGCCTGTCCGAAACGCTGCGCTCCCTTCGAATCGAAGCGGAACGATACGACGGGTTCGTTGGTGCGCTGGTCGAAGGTCGCCTGCGCGTCGACGAGGTTCTCGCCGGAACAGATGACACGGTTCTCTTACACA
>QGUU01000454.1 GCA_003242525.1 Pseudomonadota bacterium
TAAAAAGACAGTTTACACACCTTAAAAGGCCTTGCCAGTTGAGATTTTTGCCCCTTTTTCCCGTCCCGTTCCCACCCCCGAACCAATTTCCACCCTGATCCTTATCCCGGCCCGAATGGCTTCTACCCGCCTGCCGGGCAAGCCGCTTGCCGATATTGCCGGCAAACCGATGATCGTGCAGGTCGCCAGCCGCGCCGCAGAAAGCGGGCTCGGCCGCGTGGTTGTTGCCACGGACACGCGCGAAGTCGCCGAGGCCGTTCGCGGCGCGGGGTTCGAGGCTGTCATGACGCGGCCCGATCATGAGTCGGGCTCCGACCGGATATTCGAGGCGCTGGAGACGCTTGATTCGCAGGGGCGGATCGAAATCGTCGTCAACCTGCAGGGCGACCTTCCGACGATCGACCCCGCCATCATTCGCGCCGCGCTCCGCCCGCTGGAGAATTCCGCCGTCGATATTGCAACGCTCGGCGTCGAGATTTTGCGCGAGGAGGAAAAGAGCAATCCCAACGTGGTCAAGATCGTCGGCTCCCCCCTGTCGCCGTCACGGCTGCGGGCTCTTTATTTCACCCGCGCCACGGCGCCATGGGGAGAAGGGCCGCTCTACCACCATATAGGCCTCTATGCCTATCGCCGTGCTTCGCTCGCGCGCTTCGTGTCGCTGGCGCCGTCGGTACTGGAGAAGCGCGAGAAGCTGGAGCAGTTGCGCGCACTTGAGGCGGGCATGCGGATCGATGCGGAGATCGTCGAATCGGTGCCGCTTGGCGTCGACACGCCGCAAGACCTTGAACGGGCACGCAGACTGCTCTCCCTCTGAACCATCGAGATATACAAATGCCGGAAAAGACCAACAGAATTTCCTTCCAGGGCGAGCCGGGGGCCAATTCCGATACCGCCTGCCGCAACATGTTTCCGGACATGGAGCCGCTGCCCTGCCCCACCTTCGAGGACGCCTTCAACGCTGTCGAATCCGGCAAGGCCGACCTGGCCATGATTCCGATCGAGAACACCATTGCAGGCCGGGTCGCAGACATTCACTATCTTCTGCCGGAGTCCAGGCTCCACATAGCGGGCGAGTATTTTCTGCCGATCCATTTCCAGCTCATGGTGCTGCCAGGCGTGAAGCGCGAGGAAATCCGCAGCGTGCACAGCCACATTCACGCGCTGGGCCAGTGTCGCAAATTCATCCGCAAGAACGGCTGGAAACCGGTAATCGCCGGCGATACCGCGGGCGCGGCGCGCCTGGTGGCCGAGGAGAAGCAGCGTTCCATGGCGGCCCTCGCCCCCAGGCTCGCGGCCAAGCTCTATGGTTTGGACATCATCGAGGAAAATGTCGAGGATGTTGAGAGCAACGTCACCCGCTTCGTCGTGCTGAGAAAGTCGAAACAGTGGGTGGAAAAGCCAACGCCGGACGCCCGAATGATGACCACCTTCGTCTTCCGGGTGCGCAACGTGCCGGCGGCGCTCTACAAGGCCATGGGAGGCTTTGCCACGAACGGCATCAACATGACCAAGCTGGAGAGCTACCAGCTCGGCGCCTTTACCGCGACCCAGTTCTACGCCGACATTGAGGGTCACCCGGACGATCCCGGCGTGAAGAATGCGCTGGAGGAATTGCGGTTCTTCTCGCGCGAAGTGCGCATATTGGGGGTCTATCCCCGGTCCGAACTGCGCGAAACGTGGAATGTATCGGATTAAGGGGAAAGACTGCGCGAAGCCGGGGCGCAAGCCACCGCTCTGGGGGGTCACGAGACGGCGGGGCTGCCAATAGCGGTAGGCAAGCCAGGCCGTGGGTTGCCCCTTCCCCCGGCTGAAAATTGCCTGCCATTTCCGCATTGATGCGGCGCTTCGCTTCCGCTAAGAAGCCGGAGCGTCGCCCCTTGGGCGGCGGTCGGCCGCTTCGGCGATCGAAGCACCCGTAGCTCAGCTGGATAGAGTGCTGCCCTCCGAAGGCAGAGGTCACAGGTTCGAATCCTGTCGGGTGCGCCACCGCTCACAATGTCCGGCCCGGAGACACAGGTAACAGTTTGTACCTAAGACATGGGTGACAACCTCGTGCTAGGTGAGGGTTGTCGATGGTTCGCAAGGCTCCCTGCTCCAGCTCGATATATCCCAGATCATAGTGGATCAAGCTTACGAGCCAAATGCCGTCGTCCACCTCCTTGGTGCCGAGCCTCTGACTGGCAAGGACGGTCGAGACGCTGATCTTCTTGCGATGCAAGATCGGCGCGTTGCCGTAATGCCGTTGCCGCACTGAGACCGCTTTGTTCTCAGAGTGCGCTTTCCCAATGCATGCCGGGTATGGCGGCAACGAGTCGCTTCGTATATTCCTGCTCCGGTGCGCGGAAGATACGGGCCGGCGGACCGCTCTCCACCACCCTGCCCTTGTGCATTACCAGCACCTCGTCGCAGATCTGGCTCGCCACCCGTAGATCGTGGGTGATGAAGATCATCGCCAGATGGCGTTCAGCCTGTACCCGCGCCAGCAGTTCAAGAATCTGGGCCTGTATCGACACGTCCAGTGCCGAGACCGCTTCATCCGCGACGATGATCTCAGGGTCAAACATCAGGGCCCTGGCAATACCGATGCGCTGACGCTGGCCGCCGGAAAATTCGTGCGGAAAGCGGTCGTAAGCCGCCGGATCAAGGCCCACCTGCGCAAGGATGGCCGCCGCCTTGGCGCGCGCTTCCGCCGGCGCCATGCCATGTGCTACCGGACCAACCGTCAACGAGGAGCCGACCGTCTGGCGAGGATTGAGGGAGGCATAAGGATCCTGAAACACCATCTGGATCCGCGGCCTCAGCGGGCGGAATTCGGCCTCGGTCAGCGACAGGATTTCCTTACCTTCAAGCAGGATGCGTCCGCCGTCCGCGTCCGTCAGCTTC
>QGUU01000455.1 GCA_003242525.1 Pseudomonadota bacterium
CCATCAGGCTGCGCCCGGCTGCTTCAAATGCAAGGTCGGCCTCGCGGTTGCGATCCGCCCATTGCTGGAACGCGTACTGCCAATGCGTGAATGAGATGCCGGCATGGGCCCGCGCGAAGGTAGGGTCGGCTTCGACGGAGCGCTTGAAGAACTGGTAGGCGAGTTCGTTGTCCGTCTTTGTGAAACGGTACATATGCCAGAGGCCGCGGTGATAGGCCTCCCAGGCATTGAGCGAATTGGGCGGCTTGAGTATCGCGCGGTTCTTCTCGGCGCTCTCGATCTCGTTGGCGATGGATGAGACGATCATGTTTCCGATGTCGTCGAGGACGAGGAACGCATCGTTCAGCCTGAGATTGAACTCGTCCGACCAAACTATCCGGGCGGTTCGCGCTTCTACCAGTTCCACCGACACTGATATGCGGCCGGGACTGCGCCTCAAAATGCCAGTCGCGAAATAGTCGACATTGAGCCGCCTGGCAGCGTCCTCCGGTCCGATACCCTGCTCGGCAAGTGCGAATACCGAGCCTCGGGCGATGATGAAAAGGCTCCGCAGCTTGGCAAGCCGGGTGATGATGTCGTGGGTAAGTCCTTCGGCCAGGCCGGCTTGTTCACCCGGCCTGTAGGGCTCGACGAAGGGCATGACGGCAAGCGAAGCCCGGTGGAGGGCTACCGACTGGGCAGGAGGTGTGGTTGCTGCGGTCCGCTGCTCCGATTCAACGACGTGAATGAGCGATGTTGCCGACGTTGGCGCCATGGCCTGGCGGTTGCGCAGCTTCTGCCATGCCGTCCTTATCTGGTCGAACTCTAGGCTTTCGGCTTCGAACAGGCGCACGACTGCCGCCATATGCTGCTCGGCTTCGACATGCATCCCGCATTCCACGAAGGTTTTGAGCAGGCGGATCTGGGCTCTCGCATCGAAGGGCGAGAGGTGGACCCAGCGTTCCACATAAGGTCGCACTTCATGCGGGTCGTTCTGCAGAAGGTCGGTCAGCCGTTCAAGCAGAGCTGTATGGCTGGCGCGATAGCGGCTGCGTTGGGTTGCCAGCCAATGATCAAGTTGCGGGCTGCGATTGAGATGCAAGCCTTCCAGAAAGTCTCCTGCGAAAAGACGGCAAAGCTCTCGCAAGCCATCAAGATCGAGCGTTCCGACACCTGCCCGGATTGCAGCCTCGATCTGAAGCACATCGACGAAGCAATCTTCCAGGTCCAGGGAGATCATCTCGCCTCTGGTCGAGACCCGGGCACGGTCCAACTCGTCAAGGACGGCGCGCAGCTTGCTGAGGCACCAACGCAATTCTCCCCTGGGGTCATTGGGAACATCGCCCAGGAGTTCGCAAAGGCGGCTGCGACCCACCGGGTTGGGGGCCAGGGCCAGATAGCCCAGCAGTGCCCGCACCTTCCGGGAAGGTGGCAGGTCGACCTGGCGATTGCGGCGCATAACGGAAAGCTGGCCCAGCATGCGCACCGTCAAGGCGGCGGCAGGCTCGGCTCGGATTGCCGGCGTTTCCATGCGCGTTTCCACGCTCCCAACCACGCTTGGGTCCACTGGTCCACATTACCACTGCTGCCGATCGGCTGCATCCGCTTCTTGCGCATGGCGACCGTCGCGAAACCCTGAACCAATGGAGAAACACAATGAAACCCCTTCAAAGAGGGTATTCGACCCTGCCGGCGACGGTCGGTGCGGTCGCAATCGGTGCCGTTCTGATCATGTCAGCAACGCCGCTCATCGCGCATGACGGCCAACATCACGTTATCGAAATCGACGATATCGAGTTCAAGCCGGGTCCGCCTACGCTGCCCCCTGGCGTGGAATACGCGGTGCTGGCGGGGAGTCCCATGGAAGAGGGGCCGTTCGTCATGCGCCTCAAGTTTCCCGCCAACTATGCGGTTCCGCCTCATCGCCATCCCCAGAACGAAGACGTCACGGTCATTTCAGGCGGCCTGGGAATGGCCATGGGGGAAAGGCACGATACTACGGCCGCACCGGTCTATAAGCCCGGTTCCTTCATTCATATCCCGACAGGCGAAGCCCACTTCGCCTGGACCGAGGAGGAAACGGTCGTCCAGATCAACGCCATGGGCCCCTTCGGCATCGAGTACGTCAATCCCCAGGACGATCCTCGCACCAACTGAGCATTGCACCGGGGCCGTCGTCAATCGCGCGGTCCTGGCAATGGAACAACAGGAGATTCAGCATGCACATTCAGGAAGCGGTACGCACCACCGCAGGCCGGGGCCGGCTGTTCGACAGCATCCTTGATACGGTCGGGGACACGCCAACGATCCGGATCAATAATTTGGGCGTCGAGCACGCCACGATCTACGTCAAGGCCGAGTTCTTCAACCCGGCAGGTTCGGTCAAGGACCGGCTCGCGCTCAACATTATCGAAGATGCGGAACGGCGCGGCCTGCTCAAACCGGGGCAGACCGTCGTTGAGGCGACGAGCGGCAATACCGGCATCGGCCTGGCGATCGTCTGCGCCCAGAAGGGTTATCCGCTTGTCGTCACGATGGCCGACAGCTTCTCGGTTGAGCGCCGCAAGCTGATGCGGATGCTCGGGGCCAAGGTCGTCCTGACTCCGCGTGCGCTCAAGGGTTTCGGCATGTACCAGAAGGCCGTGGAACTGGCCGAAGCCAATGGCTGGTTCCTTGCCCGTCAGTTTGAAACCGAAGCAAATGCGGACATCCACGAAATGACCACGGCGCGCGAGATCATGAATGATTTCGCTGGCTCGCGCCTGGATTATTTCGTGACTGGCTACGGCACCGGAGGCACCGTTACGGGCGTCGGTCGCGTTCTGCGGCGGGAGCGGCCGGATACCCGCATCGTGCTCAGTGAACCAGCCAACGCGCAACTCCTCGGCTCCGGCCAGCTTCAG
>QGUU01000037.1 GCA_003242525.1 Pseudomonadota bacterium
GCGGTCGAGCTGCTGACGTAGTTTCCAGCGGATATGGGAAGAATGCCAACGACACCGGGGATCGGTGAAACCACCGACCGTCGATCAAGTTCGACCTGCGCCTCATGGACGGTGAGTTCGGCGTTGCGCAACTCCAGTTCGGCGTCGCTGAGCTGCACCGCAGTTGCAGCGTTCGAGGCGCGCAGCGTACGCAAACGCTCCACCCTGGCGCGGGCATCATCCCGTGCCGCCAGCGCCTTCTGGAGCGCAATCTCCTCGACCTCGGAATCCAGCGTGGCGATGACCTGGCCGGCTTCGACATGTGCGCCGGATTCCACCAGGAATTCCTTCAGCCGGCCGGACGTGTAGGGCGTCACCGCCACCGTTGCCTTGGCTCGGCCGGTGCCGATTGCCTGCAAACGGTCGTTGATGGTGGCCATTCGCACCGGCTGGGTGACGACGTAAATTCCCTGTTCGTCGCTATTGGCGATATTGCGGGACGGTTCGACATTGGAGCGTGGGGCGGAAGCATGGGCCCATTCAATCCCCCAGCGGTCGAGCACGTCCGCCGCCCCAGGAAAGAACAACACCCAGCCCAAGGCTGCTCCGGCCAGGATCACCAGCGTAAGAACGATCTGTTTCCAGGTGGCCATCAATACCCCGGCTGACTGTTCGGATTCGTCTGCCGGCCTCCCGCCCGCCCGACGAACAAACGCGTGCATGCCCCGCATGCCGCGACGCAAATTACCGCGTCTTTATGGCAATTCTCCAAGGAATTGGCACATTAATTATACGTAACGTTGAGGGGCGGCTGTCAGCGCAGGTTCTCCATTTCCCGCAACCTGCGGGCGCTGTCGGCTTCAAGCTGACGGGTGATGGCGCCTATCAGCGTCTCGGCGACGACGAACAGGGCGGCCGAGGAATCCCAGGCGGATGGTACGGCGGTTCGCCCCGCGATGACGTGGCGGGCGAATTTCGTGACCGGCGACAGCCACTGGTCCGTGAACAGGATGATCTGAACCCCGCGACGATGCGCCTTCTCGGCGATGTCGAGAAGGCTTTCCTGATAGCGGCGGATATCGAAGATCAGCAGCACGTCGCGCTTGCCCATGTCGATCAGGCGGTCGCGCCACATGCTTTCCTGACCTGCAAGATGGAAGACGTTGGGGCGGATGATTGCGAGATGGGCCGCCATGTAACGGGCCAGCGGATCGGTGAAGCGGCCGCCGACGAGATACATGTGGCCGCGCCGTTCCGTGAGCCGTCGCACTATCTCGCCAACCTGCCTGTCCGAGAGGTGGCGGAATGTCTCGCGGATGTTGTCCACCGTCGCCTCCACCATGGGAGAGACGGCGCCTTCCGGCCCGAGCGGTCGTGCAGCGGGCGACTGCAATTGCGCAGCCAGTTCCTCCTGGAGGGACGCCTGGAATTCGGAATAGTTGTGAAAGCCCAGCCGGGCCACGAAGCGCAGAATGGTTGGCGAAGAGACTCCGGCAGCCTGCGCAAATTCGGCAACGGTCTTGAGACCGATGAGCGGATAGTTGGCGACCAGAGTCTGCGCCGCCCGCCGTTCCCCCGCCGGCAACTCCCCCATGCGATCGGCAATCAGTTCCGCAATCATATCCCCCCTCGCTCACCCTTCCGGGGATGATGCCAAAACAAATTTGACAAAGCTGCGCAAAGTGTATGAAATCATCCGTACCGGCGCAACGCGATAAAATACGTACCATAAGATACGCGCCGTTGAGGGGCTCGATGGGGATAAAGAGGCTCGAAAACCTGGTCATATCGGACTCCGTCAGGGTTACAAATCCTGGTGGGCGGGGGCGGTTGGTCCTGACCTGCGACCACGCGTCAAATTACCTGCCGCCGGAGTTCGGTACGCTGGGCCTGCAAGAGGAAGATCTCATCCGCCACATCGCATGGGATCCGGGAGCGCTGCAGGTCGCGCGGCTACTTGCCGAGGCACTGGATGCGGTTCTGGTCGAAACATGCATTTCCCGCCTTGTGCTTGACTGCAACCGGCCGCTGGATGCGCCAGATCTCATCCCTCCAGTCAGCGAGACGACCCCGATTCCCGGCAATGCGGGAATTTCGGATTCGGAGCGGACGGCGCGGATCGAGCGCTGCTGGAAGCCCTTCCACGAAACGGTAGAAAGGTTGCTGGAGGAGCGTGTTTCAGCGGGTCGTGAAACCTGGCTGATGTCGGTGCATTCTTTCAATCCGATCTACAAGGGCGTGATGCGGCCCTGGCAGATCGGCATCATTCACGATGAAGATACGAGGCTTGCGGCACCATTCATTTCTGCGCTGGAGGCGCAGGGCAGCCTGTCGGTTGGCATCAACGAACCTTACTCACCTGCGGACAGGGTCTATTTCACGCTTGAGCAACACGCGCGTCCACGCGGCTTGCCCTGCGCCATGGTCGAGATCCGCAATGACGAAATCGCCGATGAGGCCGGCCAGGCACGTTGGGCTGAGCTTCTGGCCGGTATACTGTCAAAACTCAAAATTGGGATCGATGGAGAGTCGGACGTGATTCCCAAGGCAGGGGGGCAGCATGCCTGAGCCCATCAAGTTTTTCGTGCGTCATGTAGACCGCTTCAACTACAGGGTTGGGCGGATCGCCATGTACCTCATATTCCCGATGGGGGCGATCCTGCTCTATTCGACGCTGGCGCGCATCGTTTTCGGCTACCCGGTGAACTGGGTGCTGGAAATGTCCCAGTTCCTGCTGTCGGCCTATTATCTGTTGGGCGGCGCCTATTCGATGCAGCTCGATGCGCATGTGCGCATGGACCTGTTCTATGGTGCAATGAAGCCGAGAACGCGGGCGATCACTGACTCGATCACCATCATTTTCGTGATCTTCTATCTCGTCGTCCTGTTCTGGGGCGGTGTGTCCTCCACGAACTATTCCATCGTCTACAACCAGAAGAACTACACGGCCTGGGCCCCGGTGCTGTGGCCGGTAAAGGTCTTCATGACGCTCGGCATCTTCCTGATGCTGCTGCAGACCATTTCCCAGTTCTTCAAGGATGTCGCGGAAGCGCGTGGAAAGCCGATCAAATGAGTTCCGAATTCATCACCCTTTTCATGTTTGCCTCGATGCTGATCCTGATGGCCACGGGCCAGCGGGTCTATGGCGTCATCGGTGCCGTCGGGGCCGGAGCGGCGCTGTGGCTGTGGGGTACCGGCTCCTTCGAGCTTCCCTTCAACGCGGCTTTCCAGGTGCTCAACTGGTATCCGCTGATCACCGTGCCGTTCTTCGTCTTCATGGGCTACATGCTGTCGGAGTCCGGTATCGCCAACAATCTCTACCGGATGTTCCATGTGTGGTTCGGCCCGGTGCGCGGCGGGCTGGCGATCGGCACCATGGGCCTCATGATTGTCATCTCGATGCTGAACGGCCTGTCGGTTGCAGGCATGGCGATCGGCGCAACCGTGGCGCTGCCGGAACTTCTGCGGCGCGGCTACGACAAGGTCATGATCACGGGCGTGATCCAGGGTGGCTCATCGCTCGGCATCATGGGGCCGCCAAGCGTTGTGCTCATTCTCTATGCCATGATCGCACGCCAGCCGGTACTGCAGCTGTGGCTTGCCGGCATCGGTCCGTTCATCCTGATGGCGATCGTCTTCACGCTCTATATCTACATACGCTGCCGCCTGCAGCCGGAATTGGGCCCGGCGCTGCCCGCGGAAGAGCGTGCCAAGATCACCTGGCACGAAAAGCTGGTTCTGCTGCGTGAAGGCCTTCTACCCTTCGGCCTGTTCGCCACCATCATGGGTCTGTTCTTCTCGGGCACGACCAGCCTTGTCGAGACCTCCATGGTGGGTGCGCTGCTGGCGCTGCTGGCGGCGTGGGCCACGGGCAAGCTGGACCGTCGCGTGATCGAGGAAACGACGCGCAATACGCTGTCCGTCTCGGCCATGTTCCTCTGGATCATTCTCGGCGCGCTGTGCTTCAGCGCCGTCTATGACGGGCTGGGCGCCATCAAGGCGATCGAGAACCTGCTCCTGCACACATGGGAGCTCAGCCCCTGGGGCGTGCTGTCGATGATGCTGCTGTCCTTCATCATCCTCGGCATGTTCCTCGACGATACGGCCATGCTGGTCATCGTCGCGCCGCTCTATATTCCGCTGGTCAAGCTGCTGGGCTTTGATCTCATCTGGTTCGGCATTCTCTACACCATCACCTGCCAGATCGCTTACATCGTCCCGCCTTTCGGCTACAATCTGTTCCTGATGCGGGCCATGGCGCCGCCGGAGATCACCATCGTCGACATCTACAAGTCGATCGTGCCGTTCTTCTTCCTGATGGTGTTGTGCATGATCATCATCATGGTCTTCCCGGACATCGCGATGTGGCTGCCGGATGTATACTCCGGGAAGAGATAGGCTGGTGGAAACGATGGAGGTGCAATGGGCTATGTGATCCAGGGGAAGGCAGGCAGGTACGGCGCCGATCGCGACCGATCCTCCCTGCTCGAATGAACTGACTTCAATGGGAGAACTGAAATGACTGGTAGAAAAACCATCAACAAGCGTGAGTTCCTACGCAAATCCATTCTGACTGGCGCGGGCGCCGTGGGCGCCACGACGCTGGCTGCCCCCTATGTGAAGGCGCAGGCGCCCATCAAGTGGCGTCTCCAGACCTACGCCGGACCCGCCCTTGCCGATCACGTGTGCAGGCCGGGCGTGGAAGCCTTCAACAAGGCCGCGCATGGCGAGATGGAAATCGAGATGTACACGGCCGACCAGCTCGTGCCCCATGGCGAGCTCTTCCGCGCCGTCCAGTCCGGAACCATCGATGCGGCACAGAGCGACGACGACTCGGCGGCTGCGCCGGTCGACGTCAAGGTGTTTGGGGCCTACTTCCCGCTGGCGTCGCGCTATTCGCTCGACGTGCCGGCGCTCTGGCATTGGCACGGCCTCAAGGAGATCTGGGAAGAGGCCTATGCGGAGGTTCCCGGCGTCACCTGGCTCAGCAGCGGCGCGTGGGACCCGTGCAACTTCGGCACGACCAAGCCCATCCGGTCGCTGGACGACCTCAAGGGCCTGCGCGTCTATACCTTCCCGACTGGCGGCCAGTTCCTCTCGCGCTTCGGCGTCGTGCCGGTGACGCGGCCCTAAGGAGACCTTGAGGTTGCCTTGCAGACGGGTGAACTGGACGGCGTGTGCTGGTGCGGTATCACCGAAATGCACACGGTGGGCTGGGCCAATGTGCTGAAATACTTCCTCACCAACCCGCTCTCGGGCGCCTGGGCCGGCTCCTATTTTGTCAATACCGACAAGTGGAATGCGGTGCCGGATCACCTCAAGCAATTGTTCCACATGTCCATCGATACGTCGCACTATTATCGCCAGCACTGGTACTGGGCGGGCGAAGCGAAATACCGTAACGAGGGCAAGCTGGAACTCACCTCAATTCCGGAGGCCGAGTGGAAGAAGGTCGAGGAAGAGGCATCCAAGTTCTGGGACGAGGTCGCCGCCCAGAGCGAGCGTTGCAAGAAGGTCGTCGAGATCATCAAGGCCTACAACCAGTCGATGACCAAGGCCGGCCCGCCCTACCGCTACGGCTGAGGGCCGTCATAATACGCTTTGTCCGGCCGCCTTTTTGGCGGCCGGACCCCGTTTTCAAACACGATCCACCGGGTTGGAGAGCTTAAAGGATGGCCGGGAAACTTTCGTTCGATCAGTTGAAGAGTGCAGTGTCGGCAAATGAGATCGACACCGTGCTGGTAGCCGCCGTGGATATGCAGGGGCGGCTCATCGGCAAGCGCTTCCTCGCCTCCTTCTTCGTCGAATCCGGATATGACGAGACGCATGGCTGCAACTACCTGCTGGCCGACGACATCGATATGGAGCCGGTGCCTGGCTACAAGGCGGCAAGCTGGTCCCAGGGCTATGGCGATTTCGTCCTGAAGCCGGATCTTTCCACTATCCGCCGCGTGCCCTGGCTGGAAAAGACGGCCCTGGTGCTGAGCGACGTCCTCGATCACCATACGCACGAGGATCTGCCGCATTCGCCGCGCGCCATCCTCAGGAAACAGATCAAGCGGCTCGCCGAGCGTGGCTATATCGGCTACTTCGCTTCCGAGCTCGAGTTCTACCTGTTTTCCGAAACTTACGGTTCGGCCCGAGCCAAGCGCTGGCAGGGTCTCGACACGGCATCCCCCTATATCGGCGACTATCTGATTGGCATCACGACCAAGGAAGAAGGTTACATGCGCCGCCTGCGCAACGAGATGAACGAGGCAGGCATTCCGATCGAGTGCTCGAAGGGCGAGTGGGGCCCCGGCCAGGAAGAAATCAATGTGCGCTATGCGGAAGCGCTGGAAATGGCCGACCGCCACGTCTTCCTCAAGAACGGCGCCAAGGAAATCGCCGATCAGGAGGGCAAGGCCGTCTGTTTCATGGCCAAATACAATTACGAGTTGGCCGGCAACTCCAGCCATATCCACAATTCGCTGTGGAGCGCCGACGGCAAGACGCCGCTCTTTTTCGACAAGGATGCGCCCTGGACACTTTCGGAACTCGGCCGGCAATGGTCGGCAGGGCAGCTCAAATATGCAAGGGAGTATACGCTGCTCCTGGCGCCCTACATCAATTCCTACAAGCGCTTCCAGTCCGGCACGTTCGCGCCGACAAAGATCATGTGGAGCGAGGACAACCGCACCGCAGGCTTCCGTCTGTGCGGGGAGGGCACGAAGGGAATCCGGATGGAATGCCGGATCGGCGGAGCCGATCTGAATCCCTACCTTGCCTTTGCCGGGCTGATCGCGGCCGGACTTGCGGGAATTGACGAGAAGCTTGAACTGCAGAAACCTTTTGTGGGAGACGCCTACCAGGCATCGCGCCTGCCGGAAATCCCGAAGACCCTGCGTGACGCCACCGAAGCCTTCGCCAAGTCGAAGATGATGCGGCAGGCGCTGGGCGATGACGTGGTCGATCATTATGTCCACACCGCCCGCTGGGAACAGATGGAATATGATCGCCGCATCACCGATTGGGAATTGCACCGCGGCTTCGAACGCTACTGACAGAACGTGCAGGCGGCCTCCTCCCGGGCCGCCTGCCAACTTTGTGAAGGACAAGGATCATGACCGAGACGGTCAAGCTCAAATCTCCCATTGACGGCTCCATTTATGCCGAGCGGCCGATCGCAACGGACCAACAGGTGAATGCCGCCGTCGAGCGTGCGCGCGCTGCTCAGGCCGACTGGGCACAGGTGCCGATCGCCCAACGGGGCCAATACATGCTGGCCATGCTGGAGGCCCTGGTCGCCATGAGCGACGAGATCGTGACCGAGCTGGCCTGGCAGATGGGCCGGCCGGTTCGCTACGGGGGTGAGTTCGGCGGCGTGAAGGAACGCACGCAATACATGGTCGAGATCGCCGAGAAGGCGCTTGCGCCGGTGCCCGCTTCGAATCCCAAGGATGGCTTCAGGCGCTACGTGAAGAAGGAGCCGCTTGGCGTGGTCATGGTCATCGCGCCCTGGAACTATCCCTATCTCACCGCCGTCAACACGATCGTGCCGGCGCTGATGGCGGGGTCGACCGTTATCCTCAAGCATGCGGCCCAGACCCTGCTGGTGGGCGAACGCTTCGCCCAGGCCTTCGAGAAGGCCGGCCTGCCCAAGGGCGTGTTCCAGAACATCATCCTCAACCACGCACAGACCGAGAGGCTGTTGGGCTCCGGCAAGATCGATCATGTCAATTTCACGGGTTCCGTTGCTGGCGGGCGCGCCATCGAAAAGGCGGCCGCCGGCACCTTCATGACGCTCGGCCTCGAACTGGGCGGCAAGGACCCGGCCTATGTCCTGCCCGACGCCAAGCTCGATCACGCCATCGCCAATCTTGTCGACGGTGCGTTCTACAATTCCGGCCAGTGCTGCTGCGGTATCGAGCGCATCTATGTGCACGAAAAGGTCTATGACGACTTCGTGGAAGGCTTCATCGCCGAGACGAAAAACTATGTCGTCGGCAACCCCCTGGAACAGGCAACCACGATGGGGCCGATGGCGCAGGCGCGCTTCGCCGATCTGATCCGCGAGCAGAAGGCGGAAGCACTGCGCAAAGGGGCTGAGGCGCATGTCAACATGAAGGTGGAAAAGGACGAGCCCGGCTCGCCCTATCTGGGGCCTGAGGTGCTGACCAATGTCGACCACCAGATGAGCGTCATGCGCGAGGAGAGTTTCGGCCCGATCGTCGGCATCATGAAGGTACGAAACGACGAAGAGGCCATCGCCCTGATGAATGACAGTCCCTACGGGCTGACGGCTTCGATCTGGACGCGTGATACCGAGCACGCCATCGCTGTCGGCGACCGGGTGGAGACGGGCACGATCTTCATGAACCGCTGCGACTATCTCGATCCGGCGCTGGTCTGGACAGGCGTAAAGGATACGGGCAAGGGCGCCGGCCTGTCGCAGATCGGCTATGACAATCTCACGCGGCCGAAATCCTACCATCTGCGCGAAGCAATCTGAGCCTCCATGCAATCAGACCCCTTCACCGTCCCGGGCTTCGGTATCTCTCGGCCTCACGATCGCGAGCCGACGAGCCCGGAAAGAAGGACGGGGGCTTTCCAGTCGACTCTCCAAAGGCAATAGAAATGACCACCCTCATCTCCAAATGGAACTATCCGACCACTGTCCGTTTCGGCGCCGGCCGCATCAAGGAATTGCCCGAAGTGCTGGCGGATGTTGGCATCGAGCGGCCCCTCTTCGTCACCGATCCGGGCCTGGCCAAGCTGCCGGTGGTCGCCTCGACGCTGAAGATCATGGACGACGCCAAGATTCCCTACGGCGTCTTTTCTGAGGTCAAGCCAAACCCTGTCGAATCCAACCTGACCGCCGGAATCGAGGCGTTCAGGAAGGGCGAACATGACGGCGTGATCGCCTTTGGCGGAGGCTCGGCCCTCGACCTTGGCAAGCTGATCGCTTTCCAGGCCGGTCAGCAGCGCCCGGTCTGGGACTTCGAGGACATCGGGGATTGGTGGACGCGCGCCGACGCCAGTGCGATCGCTCCGATCATTGCGGTGCCGACGACGGCTGGCACGGGGTCGGAAGTCGGCCGTGCCGGCGTCATCACGCATGAGGCTACCCATACCAAGAAGGTGATCTTCCACCCGAAGATGCTGCCCGCGGTCGTCATTGCCGATCCGGAGCTCACCACCGGCATGCCGCCCTTCATCACGGCAGGAACGGGAATGGATGCGCTCGCGCACTGCCTCGAGGCCTATTGCGCGCCTGGCTATCACCCGATGGCCGACGGCATTGCCGTGGAGGGCATCAGGCTGGTGCTGGAAAATCTGCCCAAGGCCTTCGCCAACGGCAATGATCTTGTGGCTCGCGCCCACATGATGAGCGCCGCCGCCATGGGGGCTACCGCCTTTCAGAAGGGCCTCGGCGCCATTCATTCCCTGTCTCATCCGATCGGCGCTCTCTACGATACGCATCACGGCATGACCAATGCCGTCTTCATGCCCTATGTTCTGGCCTTCAACCGCGAGGCAGTGGAAGACAAGATCGCCCGTTTGGCGGCCTATTGCGACATCAAGGGCGGCTTCGACGGCTTCGCCAAGGCGGTTATGGATCTGCGCAAGGAGCTCAAGGTGCCGCACACGCTGCCGGAGCTGATCAAGGACCTCGATATGGACGAGGAGCGCAAGGCGCTGATCGCCGACATGGCGGTGGTCGATCCGACGGCGGGCGGCAACCCGGTCAAGCTGACCAAGGAGGGGGCCCGGGCACTTCTGGAAAAGGCGATAGCCGGCGAGGTCTGACAGTCAAAAACGGAGTCGGCTCCGTTTCCAAACTGTGCAATAAAATGACAAAAAAGGGGAACAATCGATGGAGGGATGGCGACACAGGCTTTTAGCTGCGAGAGGGTGACCTACTCCGCATGCCCGAACGACACTTCGTTCGGGCATCCGGTCTAGCTTCATCCGGTTGTCACGCAAGGCGATTAACGCATCGCGGACAATACTGGCGTCAATTCAAGGAGATTCAGATGTTCAGTTTTACTGGAAAGGTACTCTCACTCACGGCCGCCGCCCTCCTGGCGACGTCCTCCCTCGTGACAGCGCAATCGATGGACGAGATCATCGAAGGAGCCAAGAAGGAGGGCATGTTCTCTCCGATCGCTCTGCCGCATGACTGGTGCGGCTGGGGAGACATCCTCGCTGGCTTCAAGGCAAAATATCCCTTCATCACCCTCAACGAACTCAATCCTGACGCGGGTTCGGCCGACGAGATCGAGGCGATCAAGGCAAATAAGGGCAACACCGGCCCGCAGGCGCCCGATACGGTGGATGTCGGCTTGTCCTTCGGTCCCGCAGGGACCGCTGAAGGCCTGTTCATGCCCTACAAGGTTTCGACCTTCGACGATATTCCGGTGAAGGATCCGGATGGTCACTGGTACGGAGGCTACTATGGCGTGCTGTCCTTCGAAGTGAACAAGGATCTGGTGCAGAACCTGCCACAGGACTGGTCCGACCTGCTGAAGCCCGAATATGCCAATGCCGTCGCCCTGGCGGGCGATCCACGCTCGTCCAACCAGGCAATCCTGGCCGTTTATGCCGCCGGGCTGTCAGCCACCAACGGTGATGCGGCGGCGGCGCCGCAGGCCGGGCTCGAATTCTTCAAGAAGCTGAACGACGCCGGCAATTTCGTGCCGGTAATCGGCAAGGCCTCGTCCGTGGCGCAGGGAACGACGCCGATCGTGATCCGCTGGGACTACAATGCGCTGGCCGATCGCGACACGCTGAACGGCAACCCGCCGGTTGAAGTGGTGGTGCCGAAATCAGGCGTGCTGGCAGGTGTCTACGCGCAGGCGATCAGCGCCTATGCTCCACATCCCAACGCTGCGAAATTGTGGATGGAGTATATTTATTCCGACGAGGGCCAGCTTGGCTTCCTGAAGGGATATTGCCATCCGGCGCGCTTCAACCAGTTGGTCGAGGAAGGCAAGGTGCCCCAGGATATCCTCGACAAGCTGCCGCCTGCGGAGCTTTACAAGCAGGCGGTCTTCCCCACGCTGGAAGAGCAGGAGGCCAACAACAAGGCCGTCACCGGCGGCTGGGATAGCGTCGTCGGCGCCAACGTGCAGTAAGCAACGCTGCGGGGAAGCGGCGCCGCCCCGCGCCGCTTCCGAATGAACGAGGCGGGATGGCGAATGACTTTTCTGCGGGCAGGGACACGGGCATGACGGCGGTCGCAGCCGGGGCCAGGGCACGTTCGCGGCCATCTTTCGCCTGGCTTGGCGTGGTGCCTTTCCTGCTCTTCGCAGTCCTGTTCCTGATCCTGCCGACCATGAAGATCGTGGTCGGCAGCTTCCAGGACAATACCGGCGCCTTCACTCTTTCCAACATCGTCAACCTGTTCCAGCCTTCGATACTTTCGGCCTACTGGATTTCAATCCGTATCAGCCTCGCTTCGGCACTTCTGGGCTGTGCGTTCGGGTTCCTGGTGGCTTGGGCATTCGTGCTTGGCGGCCTGCCAGGGTGGGTGCGTTCGCCGCTGCTCACATTTTCCGGCGTCGCCTCAAATTTCGCCGGCATTCCGCTGGCATTCGCCTTCCTGGCGACATTTGGACGTCTGGGGCTGGTCACGCTGATCCTGCGCGACTGGTTCGGCATCAATATCTATGCGCTCGGGTTCAACCTGCTCAGCTTCGGAGGCCTGACGCCCC
>QGUU01000038.1 GCA_003242525.1 Pseudomonadota bacterium
GGCTGGGTCGTGCGCCCCCCAGTCTGCATATAGATCGGCTCGGCCCGCGCACAGGCCAGGCTGAACCCGATCGTCGCCAGTGCCAGCAGGAACTTTCCCCTCATCCCCATCATTGTTCTGTCTCCCCGTTTGAGACGACAATGACATGGGCGGATTTATTTGACGCAAAAGAGCGAAGTCGTTATTGAGTAAAATACAGATGGATTTCTAACGTATTTTGAATGTATAAAGAATAAAACAAGAATAGTATTTATCTAAAATACAATCTATCTCTGGGGCGCACCCAACAAAAAAGCCGGCCAGGGCGGCCGGCGTTGCAATCCGAAGGCAGGGCCCAGTTTGAGTTCAGGACCGAGGCCGGTTGAATTCCGAATCCAGGGTTTCAGGTCGCTGGACGACGGCGAATTCCAACGCCACGCCGTCTTCGAAATGGCGCACGATCTGGCCGCGCATCGTTCCGAGGATGACCTGCACGCCGATGGCCGGCTTGACGTCGATTTCGATGGCGGCGCCGGACAGCGAAAGGTCGATGATGCGGCACTGGTACTGCCGCCCGTCCATGAGTTGCAACACGCTCATGGGATTGCGCGGAGCCATGCGCTCGTGGCGGCGGTCTTCCGGCAGATCGAGTTCATGCTTGTTGGCCAGCCAGGTGAGCTGGGCGGCAAGCTTTTCCTTCTTGCGCTCGGAGGCAATGACGGTCATGGCGAAACCGTCCTGCAGGCGCCGGGTGATGACGCCCTCGATGCGGCCTATATGGTCCAGATAGGCGATCACCTTCTCGCCGGGCTGGCCGATGCGGTCGGTTCGCAGAGCCACGTTGCCGGGCGACATGTCAACCACCTGGCAGGCGTGCTCCGTTCGGTCTTCCAGCATGAATCGTCCGTAGACCTTGACACGAACCCGCTGGAAGCTGCGTCTTTCGACCCTTGACGGCGCCAATTCGACCGCCGCTGACCTCATTGCCTGCACCCCATTGGCCGCTCGCGCCGCTTGGCGGAGCACTTTGGCTTAAACTAGGGCAATGGAGGTTAACAAAGCAGTAAACCGTTGCGTGCAAAGCGGCGAAATTAACCTTCCCGCTGCGGTCGTCTCGGTGTTCCTTATTTTTCCCGTCCACCCTCCAGCACGACGAGATGGCGGATGCGGCGAATGCGACCATATTCGCTGAGCGTTTCCGGTGGCTCCAGCTCTGTAGGAGCCAGCGAAGGAACGCTTATCGCAGGCCGGTTGGCCAGGTAAACCGGCTCGCGGTCGGGGTCGATGACGCGAATGGTATTGATCAGCGCGTCCACAATCGGCTCGGCGCCGAGCCAGAACGGCTTTTCCGCCGCCGCGATCAGGCCAAGACAGCGCGGGTGGTGGGAGCCGCCGTCCAGCGGCAAGGCCAGCATTTCGAAGCGGTTCGAGCGGCCGCGAGCGCTGAAGCCCTCATATCCAAGAAGCAGGACGGAATTCTGCCGGAAAACGCCGTGGGCCAGCCGCCCTACGAGGCGCTGATCTTTTTCGCGCCACAGGGAGGGGAAGGAAAAGCCTTTCAACTCGCGGCCATAGATGGCGCACAACCGCGTTCCGGCCAGCCGGAAGACGGCTTCGCCGCGCGTGTCCTTTTCGAGAATGAACGTATCCGCCAGCAGGGTCTTGATGTCGGCTGGCTCGACTTCGGTCCGTTTGGGCGCAGGACGACCGTCGCGCAATCGGTTCCAATATTGGAACAGTGCGATCGTCTCCTTGAGGTTCATTCTGGCCTGCTCCCGGAATCTGCCGTCGCTTGTCCCATTGATGGACAGAGGTGCGGTTTCCCGGCACCTACATGCGTTGCCAAGCAGGAGCCGTGCCAGCTTCGTTAATTTCTTGTTCACTGATCGGGGCCGTTAAGGTTAACGAATGGTTGACGTTGCACCTTTAAGGGACGTGTGAGAGGCTGAAATCACTCCAGTGGCCGCAATGCCGGCCTTCAGTCGAGAGTTTTCAGGGGGAGTCAGGGGGCTCGGCGGCCGTTCAGGGGAAACCTTGGACGGCCTCTTTTCGTGATTTGCCGTTGCCGGACGGTTTGTGATTCGTCTCGACCTCCTCTACATCCAGCCTATGTCACAGCCCGATGATCGACCTGCAGGAGTAACAGGCGCCCCGGAGTCGGGGCCGGACCCGGCTGTGACGCAGCCGCGCCGCGAGCCGGTGTTCAACCTGCCCGCCTCGGTGAGCGGCCTCATCGCGGTTTGCGTCGGGGTACACCTGCTTCGCTTTTATGTGCTCAGCATCGGGCAGGACATGGAGCTTCTGGTCCGCGCCGCCTTCATCCCGATTCGCTATTCCGGCCAGTTCGATCTTGAAGTGTGGGCTTTTACCAGCCCCTTCACCTATACCTTCCTGCATGGCGGTTTTGCGCATCTGGCGGTCAACGCGATCTGGCTCGCCGCTTTCGGCGCGCCGCTCGCCAACCGGCTGGGGACTTTGCGTTTCCTGGCCTTTTTTGCCTTCACGGGCCTGGCGGCCGCATTCTGTTTCTGGGCGGTTCACCCCCTGGGCCAGGCGCCGCTGGTCGGCGCATCGGGTGCAATCTCCGGCATGATGGGCGCTGCCGCGCGCTTTGCCTTCCGCATCGACCGTTCCTCGGGCCGTGCGGCTTTCGGTGGCAGTCGCCTGCCTTTCGGGGCGGTCCTCCGGTCCCCCGCTTCCATGGCGTTCCTTTCTGTGTGGCTGGTCATCAATCTTGTCACCGGCTTTATAAACATCGTGCCCGGCAATGAGGACCAGATCGCCTGGGAAGCGCATATAGGCGGCCTGCTGGCGGGATTTTTCGGGCTGCGCTTCTTCGATATTCGCCTGTCTGGCCGTCGGCCTTGAAAAGGAACCGATCGCGGCGCACTCTGTTCACCGGAACGTGAAGGCCGGCCACGGCTGACGCCGGCCGCATCGGTGGAGGAACCCATGACGGTTAGGGCGATTCTTGAGCAGAAAGGCCATGACGTTTTTACGCTCGGGCCGAACGAAAAGCTCTCCGAAGCCATACGTATTCTCGCTGAGCGCCGCGTTGGCGCGCTCGTCATCACCAACGACGACCGCAAGATCATCGGTATCCTGTCCGAGCGCGATATCGTTCGGGTCCTGGCCAAGGACGGTGTGGCCGCACTGGACCTTGCGGTGCGCGCGGCCATGACGCCCAAGGTCAAGATCTGCAACGAGAAGCATACGGTCAACGAACTGATGGAGATCATGACCACCGGCCGCTTCCGCCACCTGCCCGTGGAGAGGGACGGCCTGCTCGTCGGCATCGTCTCCATAGGTGATGTGGTCAAGAAACGCATCGAGGAAATCGAGCGCGAGGCGGAGGAAATCAGGGCCTATATCGCCACGGCCTGAGGGCTGCGGCAGCAGCCTTCCCTGGGCACGGAAGCACCGTCTCCCGGACGGATGTGATGCCGCACGCTTGCGCCGCTCGCCGCTTTGGACTAGCGAGAGCCAACATCCGAAATCACCCTTAAAAAGTGGCTTTCAACTTTCCGGCAGGCTCCTGATGAGTATCGTTGACACCCGCACGCCTGATCCCAAACGCCTGATACCCGGTGCTACCGGCGACTGGGAGGTCATTATCGGCATGGAGGTTCATGCGCAGGTCACCTCGCAGGCAAAACTCTTTTCGGGAGCCTCGACAGCCTTCGGCGCTGCGCCCAATGCCAATGTGTCCCTGGTCGACGCGGCCATGCCGGGCATGCTGCCGGTCATCAACGAGGAGTGCGTCCGCCAGGCGATCCGCACCGGGCTGGGGCTCAAGGCCAGGATCAATCTGAAATCCGTATTCGACCGGAAGAACTATTTCTATCCGGACCTGCCCCAAGGCTACCAGATTTCGCAGTTCAAGCAGCCCATCGTCGGCGAAGGCACGGTCATCGTCTCGGTCGGGCCGGACAGCAAGGGCCAGTACGAGGACATCGAGGTCGGCATAGAACGCCTGCATCTGGAGCAGGATGCGGGCAAGTCCATGCATGACCAGCATCCGACCATGTCCTATGTGGACCTCAACCGGTCCGGCGTGGCGCTGATGGAGATAGTTTCCAAGCCCGACATGCGCTCTGCCGATGAGGCCAAGGCCTACCTGACCAAGCTGCGCACCATCCTGCGCTATCTCGGCACTTGTGACGGGAACATGGACGAGGGTTCCCTGCGGGCGGACGTCAACGTCTCGGTTCGCAGGCCCGGCGAGCCCTTCGGCACCCGCTGCGAGATCAAGAACGTCAATTCCATACGCTTCGTCGGCCAGGCCATCGAGGCCGAGGCACGCCGGCAGATCGCCATATTGGAGGACGGCGGCGTGATCGAACAGGAGACGCGCCTGTTCGATCCCGGCAAGGGCGAGACGCGTTCTATGCGTTCCAAGGAAGAGGCGCACGACTACCGCTACTTCCCCGATCCGGACCTTCTGCCCCTGGAATTTGACCAGGCTTATGTGGATGCGCTCGCCAGGGATCTGCCTGAACTGCCTGATGAAAAGCGTGCACGACTTATCGAGAAGCTTGGCCTGTCCGCATATGATGCCTCGGTGCTGGTTTCGGAAAAGGCGATTGCGGATTATTTCGAGCAGGTAGCCGAGGGGCGGGACGGAAAACTCGCGGCCAATTGGGTCATCAACGACCTGCTGGGCGCGCTGAACAAGTCCGGCAAGACCATCGAGGAAACGCCGGTTACGCCCGCCCAGCTCGGCGCGATCATTGACCTCATCAAGGAAGGGACCATTTCCGGCAAGATCGCCAAGGATCTGTTCGAGATCGTCTGGAACGAGGGCGGCGACCCGAAGGCCATTGTTGAGCAGCGCGGCATGAAGCAGGTCACCGATACCGCGGCGATCGAAAAGGCGGTGGACGAAGTGATTGCCGCCAATCCCGACAAGGTGGAACAGGCCAAGGCGAAGCCGACCCTGGCGGGCTGGTTCGTCGGACAGGTCATGAAGGCGACCGGAGGCAAGGCCAACCCCCAGGCCGTCAACGAACTGGTGAAGGCCCGGCTGGGCCTCGATTAGGAGACACCGCCGTAAATGTACATTCGTACGGCGTGCGAACGCGACCTTGCCGAAATAGGCGCCTTGCTCGCCGAAACCTGGCACGCGACATATGACGAACTCTATGGGGCGGAAGGCGTCGCGGCCATCTCGCGGCGTTGGCACTCCTTGGAATGGCTCAGGCAGATGCTGCGCAGGCCTGGCTCGGAGTTTATCGTCGCAGATAGCGGTTCCGGATTGGCCGGCATGGCTTATGCGGCCGTCGCCGGCGCTGGGTCGAGCGTCGTCGAGCTTCAGGAAATGAACGTGCTTCCGTCGCTTCAGGGCAGGGGCATTGGCGGCCTGCTGCTGGAGGAAATGCAGAGTTCGTTCGCGGATGCTTCCGTGATGCGCCTGGAGGTCGAGGAAAGGAACCGGCGAGCGCTCGCCTTCTACGAATCATATGGTTTCGTTCGGCTTTCCCGCAAGAAGGCGACACAGTGGGTCGATGCGACCGTGATAACCATGGAAAAGCGGCTCGATGGACAGTGACGGACTGCCCCTGCCATTTGCCGGGGCAGCAAGCTTCTGTTAACCCCCCGGCCGCTGGCGCGCCGCCTCTAAGGTCCGATTAACCGCGATGGTGTTTCGTACGCGAACGCAAGGAGCCGTGTACCATGCAAGCCATCGTCGCAGCCAGTATCGACACCGTTGCCATGAAGCCCGCGCCGATCAACCCGGCCTGGGTGCTGGACGGAACACCCGCCGCCCGCGCGGGCGAGATCGCACGATCCTCCGACGGCACGACCATCAGTGCCGTATGGGACTGCACGGCTGGAACCTTCAACTGGCATTTCGGAGTCGATGAGACGGTCCACATCGTGGAAGGCGAGGTGGAAGTCACCGCCGACGGATTCGGCCCTCGCATCTTGCGGCCCGGCGACGTGACGCTCTTTCGTGCAGGAACCACGGCCCGCTGGCACGTGCCCCGCTATGTCCGCAAGATTGCCTTTTGCCGTCACCCGGTGCCGCGTCCGCTCGGCTTATCCCTGCGAGTTCTGGCGCGGATACGCGCGCTACTGTCGGGCGCGCCGGCTGCTTCGCCGATTGTCGGTTGACGCATCGGCCGGCATCTCGCCGCGATAGTCTAAAAAAATGCCCGATCCCCGTGCGGGGACCGGGCAGTCTTGCAGGCGGGCCGGCGGGGAGATCCGGCAGGGAGGGGACGGGGCCTGCATTCATTGGTCGCGCCAGCGAACTGAAAGGTTCACAAGCGCGTCATCCGGGATCACTGGGCCTGAGGCCTACTGCGCGGCCGGGCCGGCGCGTTCCTCAGCCAGCACGCGAAGGTGTTTGGTCGGGTCGCCGCCGAATGACGAGGCAAGGTAAAGATCGAGCCGGGTCAATCCGATATCCGCAAGTTCGGCATCCGAAAACTCTTCGAGTTGGCGGAAGGCCGCACGGTTCCTCCATCCGTGCCAGTAGGTTGCAACGGCGTCTCCGAGACGCGTCATCAGGCCGGCTAAGCCCGCGGCGCGGGTGATTGCAAAAACATGGCTGGACATGGTCGTGTTCTCCATCGTCGTGCGCAGTGGTTCACTGCCACGGGGAGGTCGCGGCAGGTCGGTTCGCACGAATTCATCGGAACGATGCCAATATGATGCGGGGCAATTGATTAATCCAACGAATGTTTTTAATGTTTAGGATCAATCGCGATGATGTATGGCCAAGATGAACGCTCCCCTCGACCTCGACCAGCTTCAGACCTTCGTTGCCATCGCCGATACAGGCTCCTTCACGCGCGCGGCTGAAGAGGTGCATCGCACCCAGTCCGCGGTGTCGATGCAGATGCGTCGGCTGGAGGAGCGCATCGGCAAGCCGCTCTTCGAGAAAGACGGCCGCACCAACCGGCTGACGGAAGACGGCGAAAGGCTGCTCGCCTATGCCCGTCGCCTGCTCTATCTCAACCGCGAGACGCTGGCGGCTTTCGACGACCGGAGGCTGGAAGGTACGATCCGCATCGGCACGCCGGACGACTATGCCGATCGTTTCCTGCCGGAGATCATGGCGCGCTTTGCCCGATCGAATCCCCGCGTGGAGCTGACGGTCATCTGCGAGCCGACGCAGGGCCTGGTCGAACATATCAAGCGCGGCAATCTCGATCTTGCGCTGGTTACCCACAATGATGCACGCGGACAGTCGGAGGTGGTGCGGCGCGAGCCGCTGCTATGGGTCAGTTCGGCCAACCACGCCACCCATGAGCAGGAAGTGCTGCCCATGGCTTTCGGTCGGCCGAACTGTGTCTGGCGGCGCGCGGCATGCGATGTTTTGAGCGAAATGGGCCGGGACTACCGCGTGCTGTTCACATCCTTCTCGGCCACCGTCATTGCGGCTGCTGTCCTTTCGGGCCTGGCCATATCGGTGCTGCCGGAATGTGCCCTCCGGCCAGGCATGCGCGTACTCGGGGAGGCGGACGGCTTCGGCGCGCTGCCCGACTGCAGCATCGGCATCATGCGTGGGCAAACCAGCCGGCCCGAAATTGTCGAAGCGCTTGCGCGCCACATTATCGAAAGCCTCGACAATATCTCCGTGCCCGTCGCGGAAGAGACCGGAAGCGTTGATTTCGCTGCCCTTACTTTTTCTCGCATGAAGAAGGTTCGTACCAGCCAGATGGCGCCTGGATGGTGAAGGGTTTGAGCCGGGTCTTGACGCGGGCGGCATCCGGCGCACCAATCCGCCCATGAGCGATGGCTTGACCGAATCACGTCACAATGTCGCCGAATATACGGTGAGTGAGATTTCCGGCGCGTTGAAGCGTGCCGTGGAAGACCAGTTCGGCCATGTGCGCGTGCGCGGCGAGATTTCCGGGTATCGCGGCCCGCACTCTTCCGGCCATGCCTATTTCTGCCTGAAGGACGATCGCGCGCGGCTGGACGCGGTGGTCTGGAAAGGCACCTTCTCGCGTCTGCGTTTTCGGCCCGAGGAAGGCATGGAGGTTATCGCGACCGGCCGCCTCACCACCTATCCCGGCAAGTCGAACTACCAGATCGTGATCGAAAATCTGGAGCCTGCCGGCGCGGGCGCGCTGATGGCCCTTCTGGAAGAACGCAAGCGGCGGCTGGCGGCTGAAGGGATTTTCGATGCGGCGCGCAAGCGGCGCCTGCCTTATATGCCAATGGTCATTGGCGTCGTGACGTCGCCGACCGGCGCGGTGATCCGCGACATCCTGCACCGGATCCGCGACCGTTTCCCGCTGCATGTGATCGTCTGGCCGGTGCGCGTGCAGGGCGAGACGTCGGGTGCGGAGGCAGCCGCTGCGGTGGAAGGCTTCAACGCCTTGCCCGGGGATGGGCCGATCACCCGCCCTGACCTTCTGATCGTGGCGCGCGGCGGCGGCAGCCTGGAAGACCTGTGGGGTTTCAACGACGAGGCGCTGGCGCGGGCGGTGGCTGCGTCCGCCATTCCGGTCATTTCGGCGGTGGGGCATGAAACCGACTGGACGCTGATAGATCTGGCGGCGGATGTTCGCGCACCGACTCCGACCGGCGCGGCTGAGATGGCTGTGCCGGTAAAGGCGGAGCTCGAGGCGGCGCTTGCCGGTCTTGCCGCACGTCTGCGCACATGCACCAGCCGCGCCATCGACCGCAAGCGGCAGGCGGTGCGCGCGGCAGCACGCGCCCTGCCTTTGCCCGACCAACTCCTTGCCGTGCCGAGAAGGCGGTTTGACGAGGCGACAGGCAGGCTCGGACGGGCATTGATTGCCGGCGTGCAGCACAAGCGGGCCCGGCTTGCGGGCCTGCGCCTGAGCCCTGCCACGCTCAAGCGTCGCCTGGAGGACACCCGGACGCTTACAGGCCGGGATCTCGGCCGCGCACGGGCCGCCTTCTTCGCGATTGTACGGGAGCGGCGGGCGCGGTTTTCCCGCACAGCCGCACGCCTGACGACTGGGCCGCTGGAAAGGCGGCACAGGCAGCATGGGGAGTTGCTGGGCACGCTTCAGCGCCGCGCCGACCAGGCTACCGCGTCCAGGCTCGATCGCCTGCGCGCCAGGCTGACGCAGGCCGAGCGGCTGTTGGCGACCTTGCGCATGTCGGAAGAGGCCATTCTGGAACGCGGCTACGCCATGGTATTCGATTCGCAAGGCCAACTGCTCAGGCGGGCTGCGGAGGTGCGGCCTGGCGAGGCGCTAAGCCTGCGCTTTGCCGACGGGGCTGCTTCGGCCCTGGCAGGCGGCTCTTCCGGGCCAGGCGGCCAGAAGGCCAAATCGGCAAGAACCAGGGAGCCCGGCCCACAAGGGTCCCTGTTCTGAAACGGTCTCCTCAACGCCTCAGGCTTAAGCGTCAACCAGCCCTTCCGGGATAGGCGACAACGATCCGAAAGCGAAACACGGCCTCGGTTTCAACCGTGCTTGCGGATATTCTCCTTGTCGGCCTCGACAGCCTCTTCGAGGCGAGCGGCAATCAGTTCCCGAATGTCGCCGACTTCTTCTTCAAGATCCTCGATCGGAATTCCCGCCTCGGCGGCCTTTGCAGCGCATTCTTCAGCCAGTGCTCTTGCCTGTTCGTCGATCCTGATCGAGCTGGCAGGGGCCTGGCACCTTTCGTCGATCCATTCCCGAAGGAACTCGATTGCGCTTTCGCTCATCGTTTGCGACCCGGTTCGGTACTGTCTTTCGGTCCGGGTTCATGAAACGTCAGGCATGCCAAAAGGGTACCCATGGCCCGTCAGGCCCAAATCGTCGCAATGCCCGAGATCGGAGGCCGGCAGGAGCACGTTCATTTCCGGCAATCAGCAATATTGGACGGATGGTACCGTTGCCTGGGATCGAACCAGGGACCTCCGGATCCACAATCCGGCGCTCTAACCAGCTGAGCTACAACGGCACTTACGCCTGAGCCTTGGAGACGAAAATTCTTCGTTGGTCCACGCTCCTTCGTTCGGCGAAGCGTCCTTACGAACAATCGGACTCTAATTCAAGACTTTTGGCAAAGCAAAGCAGGTCCCATTTAGGGCGGTCTGCTGTCCCCCGGAAACTGGCGGATAAGAAAAAGGCCGGCGGGAGCGGCCGGCCTTTTCCTTTTATCGGGCCAGTGGGAGGAGGAACTGGCCACTACCGGCAAACACAGGGAGGAGGAGCTGCCTGCCGGTAAACATATGATCGCGATCAGGCGACCTTGAGTTCCTTGACAGCCTTCTCGAACGCACCCTTCAGCGGCCTGGAAAGGTCTTCGGCAGCCTTGGAGGCGACGACCTGAAAGTCCTTGGCCTGCTCGACAGCGGTCTCTACGCCCTTGCGCAGAAACGCGGTCTGAAGCTCGATGACTTCGGAGAAAGACTTGGCGCCGACCAGCGCTTCCCAATGGGCGAAGTTCGCCTCGGTGTTGGAACGCAGCGTCGCGATGGTCTTGAGCGAAAGGTCGCTCGACACTGAACGGGCGGTTTCGAACGTCGCCTCGAGAGCCTTTTGGGCCTCCTCTGCGCCATCCTTCAGCTTGGCATAGGCTTCCTTGGATTGTTCCAGGCCCTTTTCGGTGAAAGCGCGGAACTGTTCGGCGGCCTTGGAGGCGTCGAAGCTCGGGAATTCAACCGTATCGGAGAACTCGCCAGTCTTTGTCTTGGACATGTCACATCCTTTCAGCTTGCGGCTGCGACGAAGAGCCGCCTCGTGACTTCTGGGGCCCATATAACGATGATTTTTGTGCAATGCAACATTTTTATTGCGCTGCACCCAAAATGTCTTGATTTCCCGTTAACCAACGCCCGGGAAATAAGGGGCGGCCGGCGGGTCCACTGTGGACCTTGGGAGCGAGTCCTTTTATTAACAAAGCGTTAATTGCAAAGCTCGCGAGGTTCCGGGCAAGCGCATGTCGTCTGACTATTCCTACCTCGATGTAGCCGTGCTCGACCCGGTGAGGGAGCGCTTTGCCGCGGGCGATGCGCTGGTGATTCTTTCGTCGGACCTGGCGAATGCCCTGTGGGTGAACGGGCCGGGGGCGGCGCTGCTCGGCTATTCCGCCATAGAGGAAGCGCTTGGGACGGAGGATGTGCTTGCGCCGGTAGCCCGCCGGCAGATCATGGCGACGCCGGGCTTCCCGGAAATTGGCAGCGAACGTTCCCTCATGCTGCGGCTCACGGCGGGCCTTACAAGCCAGGCCGTTCTGGTGACAGCGAGCACACTTTCAATGCCCGATGGCGAGAGGGCGATCCTGCTGGTCGCGCCAGCCCATGCCGAAACGCCGTCCGATGGCACGCGCGCACTGGCGGGCTTCACCGAAGATGGGGGGTACGTTGCCTTCGTCGATGGCCAGGGAAGGCTGGAGGCAGCGTCCGAGGGCTTCGAGTCGCTCGACATTTCAACCGAAACGCTGGCGAAGCTGGTGGCGGAAGTGGCTGGCGAGCGCGATCGCCTGGTCAAGCGCCGCATCCAGGCTGGCGCACGATCCTTTCCTGCCGGCCTTGCCCGATTGGTAGACGACCCGCCGCGGCACCTGCTGGTGGTTGTCGACGATGGAGAGATTCGGCAAGCAGAATCGCCACCCGCGCCCAGCGTGACTCCGGCGGAAGAGAACGCCGCTGCCGTGGATATCGTAACGGATGAGAGGCAGGCGGAACCGCTGCCGGAAGACGAACCGGTCAGGAAGATCGAGGAGCGTGCCGGGGCTGCCGAGAGGCAGGAGA
>QGUU01000456.1 GCA_003242525.1 Pseudomonadota bacterium
AATACCGCATACGAGTTAGTGTGCCGGTTCGTGGGGTCGGGGATGTTTATAAAGGGCAACCATAGATAACCGTCCTTGTCTCGACGCGCGGTGTCCCCGGTATAGTACCAGCCGTTTCGGAACGCCTTCGTGTCGAGCCGGCCATCCGCATCGTAATAGCCACGAAACAGCCCGTTCGGCCAAGGTTCGGTGATCCTGATTGCGATATGGCCGACCTCGTCGTCGGGCTGCCGGTTGCCCTCATCATCAACAACGTCGACGTCGAAACCCGGCACGGGCTTGCCCATGGAGCCTGGCCGAACCTCTTCGGATGGGAAATTGCCGACGACGTTGATCGTCTCGGTCTGCCCGTAGCCGTCCGCGATCAGCGTGCCGGTCGCCTCCTTCCAGATTCGCATCACTTCGGGATTGAGGGGTTCGCCGGCGCCGAGCGAGCGGCGCAGGCTGGAAAGATCGAACTGCGCGAGATCCTGCTGCGCAAAGAGGCGATAAACCGTAGGCGGGGCGCAGAAGGTCGTGACCTTCAACTTGCCTATGAGCTTTAGATGCATCTCTGCATCGAAGGTCAGCGGTCCGTCATAGAGTACGGTCGGCGTTCCAAGCAGCATCTGCGGGAACAATACCCCCCATGCGGCCTTGGCCCAGCCAGTATCCGTGAGGGACCAGTGAATGTCGTCGCGCCGGAGATCCTGCCAGAACAGCCCGGTTGCGGCATGTGCGAGCGCGTAGCCATGATCGCGCGGCACCATCTTGGGCAGGGAAGTGGTGCCGGAGGTGAAGTAGGCCATCATCATGTCCGTAACGCGCGTCGGGGGAAAGGCGGAGCGGTCAATGACCGGCGGTGCCTCAGCCAGGAGCGCATCGAGGGAGAGCCAGCCGGCGCGCTCGGCGCCCACGACGATGAAGTGCTTCAGATTCGGGCATTCAGCGCGAATTGAATCCACTTTCTCGCAATGTTCGGGCCCGACGATGACCAAGGAGGCCTTGGCCTGGTTGATCCGGTACCTGATGTCATGCGCGGTAAGCAGATTTGTGCCGGGCATGGACACTATGCCGGCCTTCATGCAGCCGAACAGGACGGTGTACCATTCAGGCACGCGGCCAACCACGACGCAGGCAAAATCGCCGCTTCGCGCACCGAGCCGAAGTAGCGCCCCGGCAAGACGGGCGGATTGGTCGGAAAAATAGGAAAAGGGAAGTTCCCGAACCGACTGACCGTCGCGGGACACTGCAATGATTGCAGTGTGATCATCGCGCTGCGCCCAGCCATCTATTATATCGAAGGCGAAGTTGAACCGTTCCGGCATTTCCAGCCGGAAGTGCTTGCGCGCATGGGCGTAGTTACGATCGACGGTCGAAAAATCCATCGCCTTCTCCTCCTGTTGGTCGCGTTCCTTTTCTAGTGCGAATGGCCGCACACGGACATCGAACCAAAGGCTAAAGACCGGCAGAGCGGGTCGGGAAAGATATGATGGCGACCGCAGGTCGGTTATGCAATCTGCACAGGATCTCGAACCAGGCAAAGGGGTAATACAGGTTGGCGACGAGCGTGTTTAGCCGCAGAGATTTGTTGGCTGGCGCCGCAGCCCTGATACTCCCGCCGGCACTGGCTGTGTCATCGGCTTTTGCAGGCTGGCGCGAGCTCGACCTTGCGGCGCTGGAGGCCACACACGGCGGAAGGATCGGCGTCTGCGCCATGAGCGAAGGCGGAATTGTGAAGTGGCGTGCCGGCGAGCGCTTCCCATATTGCTCCACATTCAAGCTTTTCCTTGCAGCCAGCGTTATGGAACGGGTTCAGGACGGATTGGAGAAGCTGGACCGCGCCGTGCCGATAGCCGAGAGCGATATGGTGCCGCATGCACCCGTCACCGGCCCCGCCGTCGGCTCATCCCTGACGATAATGCAGTTGCTGAAGGCGACCGTGGAGGTAAGCGACAACCCAGCCGCGAACATACTGTTCCGTGAGATGGGAGGGCTGGAGGTTTTCCAGAAATGGTATCGTTCCATCGGCGACAGGATCACGCGGGTGGACCGCAATGAAGTTGCCCTCAACAGCGCCCTTCCCGGCGACCACCGTGATACGACGACGCCGCAGCAGTGCGTCGCAAATCTCCATAGCGTGTTGCGGCGGTCACTATTGTCCGCAGGGCATCTCGAAATGCTGGAGAAATGGCTAACCGAGACGCCGACCGGAACACTCCGTATCAAGGCTGCCGTACCCGCGAACTATAAAGTTGGCCACAAGACGGGGACGGGCGCACAAAACACCCGCAACGACATTGGGATCATTTGGCCGCCGCGGGGCGCTCCCATCCTGATAGCTGTGTTCTTTACTGGCGCGCGGAACGCGGCGCCCGAAGAATTGGACGCGATCGTAGCTGGATCGGCCAGGGCAGCGCTGCAGGAACTGGGACACGGGTAACCCCGCCGGAACTTTGTTTCCGGAAACCAGGCGGGCCGGAGGCCCCATGGGGAAACCGGAACCCCGCAGTCTTGCCGCCATCAAGAATAGTGCTTCTGATCTGGGGAGCGCTGGGATAGAAAACTTGAAAGAGTCGCCCAAAATGACAAACCCGCGGACAAGCCGCGGGTTTATCGTTTCTGGTTGCGGGAGTTGGATTTGAACCAACGACCTTCAGGTTATGAGTATGACACGCCACAAGCTAATGGTTTGTTCTAATTAAATAACATGCCTTTTCCATATTTTTTGTGTGAGAAACTGTGCGAGTCACACAGCTAAAAACGAATCACTTTGCCCTTCTTGGGTAGCAAATAAGCCCCTGATCCGTCACGATTTTCTTAAACGGGGCGTCAATTCCCTTCAGAATGAGCGCAAATCCCCCCGGAATTTGCCTGCTTCGTATGGAGC
>QGUU01000457.1 GCA_003242525.1 Pseudomonadota bacterium
TTAGCGATACAAAATATTCGCTGCATTGCGATATGATGCATCCAAACCTAAAGTGGCTGCAATGGAAGGGGCCGCATGGCCGGCCGCGGAGTACATTCTATGGGCGTCGGAGCCTTGAACGAAAACACAAAAGAAGGAGATTCCGAGCGTGAGCGCTGGCTTGCGCTGGTATCCAGGGCACTTGCGGGAGAAACGTTCGAGGACGCCCTGGTTTCGCGTACCGCCGACGGTATCCGCATCGAGCCGATATCTGAGCGGGCAACCAATGCGCGGCCCTTTCTGCGTGCGAATCCGGAACAGCCATGGATCGTCTGCCAGCGCGTTGATGACCCGGATGTCGAACGGGCACGAACCCAGATCGCCGAGGACCTGACGCAAGGCGCCACCGGCCTGTGCCTGGTGTTCGAAGGCGCGCCCAACGCGTTTGGTTACGGCCTTCCGAACAGCGCTGAGACGCTGGAGCGTGTTCTTGACGGAGTATCGCTCAACAACACGCATCTGAGGATCGACGTCCATCCGTCGAGCCGCGCCATGGCAGACTGGCTCGTCGCCCTGCTTTCAAATCGCCGCGCCGATCCCGCCAAGATAAGTCTGTCCTTCGGTATCGATCCGGGAGCGATCTTCGCCGGAACCGGCAGGCTGCGCATGTCCATCGAGGCGTTGCAGGCTTCGATGCCGCAATCGCTGGCCCATTTCTTCGCGCTCGGCGTGCCGGGCATCCTGCTGGAGGCCGACGGGCGCGTGTTGCACAATGCCGGAGCGACCGAAGCGCAGGAACTCGGTTTCATGCTGGCTTCTGCGGTGGCACATCTTCGCCTCTTTCAGGAGGCGCGACAGGCGCTTGTCTATGCCGCCCCTCATATCGGCTTCTCCCTGAGCGTCGATCAGGACCAGTTCCTGTCCATGGCCAAGATCCGGGCGCTGAGGCGGCTGTGGATCCGCATCCAGGAGACGTGCTCGATACCGCCCTCGGCAGCAGTCATACACGCTGAAACATCCTACCGGATGATGAGCGCAGAAGATCCGGAAACCAATATATTGCGAAGCACCGTGGCCTGCTTCGCCGCCGCGACCGGCGGTGCGGACACGATCTCGGTGCTGCCTCACACGATCCCACATGGGTTGCCGGCAAGCTTTGCGCGCCGCATTGCCCGCAATACGCAGATCATCATGTTGCGCGAAAGCCATCTCGACCATGTCGCCGACCCGGCATTTGGCTCTGGCAGCATTGAGGCCCTGACCGAAGATATATGCGAAGCTGCATGGGCCGAGTTCCAGCGCATCGAAGCGGAGGGTGGCGTGCTGGTCAGCCTCCGCGACGGGCATGTCCAGAAACGGGTTCTGGAGGCGCGGGCCCGGCTGGCGGATGAATATGTTAGCGGACGGCGCCCGATTGTCGGCGCTACATTGCACCCCTTAAGGGAGAACCCGACCGTCGAAACGCTTGCCGCCACGAGGAGGCCAGCGCCGACGGATGGCATCGTCCATTGTGAGCCGCTCCTTCCGATTCGCGTCGATGAACTTGCCAGGGCCAGCGCATGATTCCCGACTTCAGCCGCATTCCGTGGTCCACGCCAGAACGGCCCGCCGCCATTCCCGAGGGTACGTGGCACACCCCCGAAGGCATTGCCGTGAAACGCTTCTACGGCCATGCGGATTTGGATGGCCTGCCCCACCTCAACACCTATCCCGGCCTGCCGCCCTTCATCCGAGGGCCCTATCCTACCATGTATGTCCAGAAGCCCTGGACGATCCGGCAATATGCGGGCTTCTCGACTGCCGAGGAATCCAACGCCTTCTACCGCCGCAACCTCGCAGCCGGGCAGAAGGGCCTTTCCATCGCCTTCGATCTCGCCACGCATCGCGGCTATGACAGCGACCACCCTCGCGTGGCCGGGGATGTCGGCATGGCCGGCGTTGCCATCGATTCCATACTGGATATGCGCCAGCTCTTCGACGGCATTCCGCTAGGCGAAATGACCGTGTCGATGACCATGAACGGGGCGGTGCTGCCAATCCTGGCCCTCTACATAGTCGCGGCGGAAGAACAGGGCGTGCCGCAGAAGGACCTGGCGGGGACCATCCAGAACGACATTCTCAAGGAGTTCATGGTCCGCAACACCTATATCTATCCGCCGAAACCCTCCATGCGGATCGTGTCGGACATTTTCTCCTACACGTCGCGCCACATGCCGAAGTTCAACTCGATCTCCATCTCCGGCTATCACATGCAGGAGGCGGGAGCGACGGCCGACCTGGAGCTCGCCTACACCATCGCAGACGGCATCGAATATGCCAGGGCAGGCGTCGCGGCCGGCCTCGATATCGACAAGTTCGCGCCGCGGCTCTCCTTCTTCTGGGCGGTCGGCATGAATTTCTTCATGGAGGTCGCCAAACTGCGCGCCGCGCGCCTGCTCTGGTCGCAGCTCATGCAGAAGAATTTCGCGCCGAAGGACCCGCGCTCGCTTTCGCTGCGCACCCATTGCCAGACCTCGGGCTGGTCGCTGACGGCCCAGGACCCCTACAACAACATCATGCGCACCATGATCGAGGCGATGGCCGCAACGCAGGGCCACACGCAATCGCTGCATACCAACTCCTTCGACGAGGCGCTGGCGCTGCCGACCGACCACTCGGCGCGCATTGCACGCAATACACAGATTCTGCTGCAGGCAGAATCCGGCACGACGCGCATCATCGACCCATGGGGCGGCTCAACCTATGTCGAACGGCTGACGCATGATCTGGCCGCGAGGGCCATGAGCCACATCGAGGAAGTGGAAAGCCTTGGCGGCATGGCCGCGGCCGTGGAAAAAGGCATTCCGAAACTGAGAATCGAGGAAGCGGCCGCCCGTACCCAGGCC
>QGUU01000458.1 GCA_003242525.1 Pseudomonadota bacterium
CCGGAATACGGCGCCACCTGCGGCTTCTTCCCCGTTGACAAGGAGACGCTGCACTATCTGACGATGTCGGGCCGCGACGAGAACCGCGTCAAGCTGGTGGAGGCCTACTGCAAGGCGCAGGGCATGTGGCGTGACGACGGCTCCCCCGATCCGGTCTTCACCGATACGCTGGAACTGGATCTGGGCGATGTCGTTCCCTCCATGGCCGGGCCCAAGCGTCCTGAAGGGCGCCAGGCAATCGAGGACGTTCCCGCCGGCTTCGCCAAGGCGATGGAAACGGAATACAAGAAGGCGGCTGAAATCGACAGGCGCTACCCGGTCGAGGGCGCGGACTATGATCTCGGCCATGGCGATGTAGTGATCGCAGCCATAACCTCCTGCACCAACACTTCGAACCCCTCGGTGCTGATCGGTGCGGGCCTGCTTGCCCGCAACGCCAATCGGCTCGGCCTCAAGCAGAAGCCGTGGGTAAAGACCTCGCTGGCTCCGGGATCCCAGGTCGTGGCAGAATATCTGGAGAAATCCGGCCTGCAGAAGGAACTCGACCAGATCGGCTTCAACCTTGTCGGGTTCGGCTGCACCACCTGCATCGGCAATTCCGGCCCGCTGCCGGGCCCGATTTCCAGGACGATCAACGACAAGGGGCTGATCGCTGCTGCAGTTCTTTCCGGCAACCGCAATTTCGAGGGCCGCGTCTCCCCGGACGTCCAGGCCAACTATCTCGCCTCGCCGCCGCTGGTCGTGGCCTATGCCCTGGCCGGTACGGTTACCAAGGACTTGACTAGGGAGCCGATCGGCGAGGGGAAGGACGGCAAGCCGGTCTATCTCCGGGACATCTGGCCGAGCACGGCTGAAATCCAGGACTTCATCGAGAAGAACGTCACGCGCGAATTGTTTGAACGCAAATATGCCGACGTGTTCAAGGGCGACGAGTACTGGCAGAAGGTGAAGGCGCCGGAGGGCCAGACCTATGCCTGGGACGACTCCTCGACCTATGTGCAGAACCCGCCTTACTTCGAGGGCATGGGCAAAACCGCGGGCAAGACCGAAGACATAAGGGGCGCGCGCATACTCGGGCTGTTCGGCGACAAGATCACCACCGACCATATTTCGCCGGCGGGCTCCATCAAGGCGGCCTCTCCGGCCGGCAAGTACCTCATGGATCGCGGGGTCGGCGTTGCCGACTTCAACCAGTACGGCACCCGCCGCGGCAACCATGAGGTCATGATGCGCGGAACCTTCGCCAACATCCGGATCCGCAACCACATGCTGGGCGAAAACGGCAAGGAAGGTGGCTACACCATCCACTATCCCTCGAAAGAAGAGATGTCGATTTACGACGCCGCCATGAGGTACAAGCAGGAGGGTGTGCCGCTGGTCGTCTTCGCCGGTGTCGAATATGGCAATGGCTCGTCACGCGACTGGGCTGCCAAGGGCACGAACCTGCTCGGCGTGCGGGCAGTGATTGCGCAGTCCTTCGAGCGTATCCACCGCTCGAACCTGGTGGGCATGGGCGTCGTCCCCTTCACCTTCGAGGAAGGCACCTCCTGGGCCTCGCTTAACCTGAAGGGCGACGAACTGGTCGACATAGAGGGGCTGGACAGCGTCAGGCCACGCCAGAAGATGGTAGCTAAAATCACCTATGCCGACGGCTCGGTGAAGGAAGTGCCGATCCTCTGCCGAATCGATACGCTGGACGAGTTGGACTACTACCGGAACGGCGGCATATTGCACTATGTGCTGCGCGACCTGGCGGCCTAAGCTCGCTTTCCGCCCGTTTTCGGGAAGGGAAATGCCGGCGGCCGGATGAGCGGCTATCGGAACCAGACAGGAGGGGCGTCGGTCAACTGTCCCTCCTCCTGATGCCTCCCCACCGAAGGGGGCGCCGCGCCCCCTCTCACCGCAACGTGACTTCACCTTGGCATTCGCTTCTGCCAAGAATTCCGGCCAGAACAAGTCGGCGAGCCCGGCTGGGACTGGAATGGCAATGGCATTTAGTGAACTTTACCGGCTGGCTGCTGCAGCGCTGGCCGTATCGGTATTGGCCGGGGCCGATGCCGCGCGAGCGGAAGATCAGCCCGACGACAGGCCGCTGGGCGTGGTCGAACTGTTTACCAGCCAGGGATGCAATTCCTGTCCGCCGGCGGACGAACTGTTTGCCGAGCTTGCCGCGAAGCCGGATCTGGTCGCGCTCTCCTATCATGTCGATTACTGGGACTATCTGGGTTGGCGGGATACGCTTTCCCGCAAGGAGAACACCGAGCGCCAGTTCGAATATATGCGCGCATTCAACAACCGGTCCGTCTACACGCCGCAGGCGGTCATCAACGGCCGGATCCATGTCAACGGGGCCAGTCGCCCAGAGGTCGACGGCGCGCTCGACAGCATGGCCAAGGCAGGCGAGGGGATGCAGGTCGGCATCAGGATCAGCCATACGAACGACGGCGTGGTGATCGATGCCGGTCGGGCCGCCGGTGGCGCCTCGAACAAGCTGGCGCATGTGGTCGTCGTCTATTTCGATGCGCCGAAAACCGTCACCATAAATCGAGGCGAGAATGGCGGGCGACGCCTTACCTACTGGAACGCGGTTTCCGATATACAGACCGCCGGCATGTGGCACGGCGAGGCGAAGCGTTACGAGCTTCCGATGAGCGAGATCGCCAAGAAAGACGGCTGCGCCGTTCTCCTGCAATCGGTCGACAAGGAGGGCCTGCCGGGCCCAATTCTTGGAGCGGCCCTCATCCGCAAGCCAGCGCACTAGGCTGCGCGTGGGCGAGGCCTGGTTCTATTCCGCCAGATGGCGGAACGTCGCCACCACCTCCTCATAGACCTTGCGCTTGAAGGGTACGATCAGGCCGGGCA
>QGUU01000459.1 GCA_003242525.1 Pseudomonadota bacterium
TCTCAAATGCACCAGCGCCTATCCGGCACCCACGCACGACGCGAACGTGCTGACCATTCCCGACATGCGAGCCACCTACGGTTGCGAGGTCGGCATTTCGGATCATACGATGGGCTGCGGCGTCTCTATCGCTGCCGTTGCCCATGGCGCGTCCATCATCGAGAAGCATTTTACGAGCGCCCGGGCAGACGGCGGTGTCGATGCGGCCTTTTCGATGGAGCCGGATGAATTTTCCATCCTTGCCACGGAAGCGCGGCGTGCGTGGGAAGCCTTGGGCGAGGTGAGATACGGCAGGTCCGAGTCGGACAAGAACTCGCTGCGCTATCGCCGCTCCATCTACTTCAGTCGCGCCCTGCCTGCTGGTTCGGTGATTTCGCGCGACGATGTACGCATCGTCCGCCCCGGATTTGGCTTGCCGCCCAAGCATCTCGACAGCGTCATCGGCGCGGTGACGACCCGGCCTGTGAACATCGGCGATCGCGTCACCTGGGAGATCATAATGACGCCCGGTTGACCCTTTGGCGCTGGCGCTTGCCTTGGGACTGCCACGATGACCCAATACCGCCCCGGACGACGCGCGGTTTGCCGCCGGGCGAGCAGTTCACTATAGAGACTTCGATGACAGCAGCGAGACGGGCGGGGCAGTTCTGATGGCTAGGCAACGCGTGTTTGCCCAAGGGCAGAGTATCGCATCACCGGAGATTCGATTGCACGTCGCCTGCTGCGGGAGTTGCTGCGCGTGAACAAACCGGCGAATCCTCAGGATCAATCGGAGATGGGAAAAGCAGGCGCAAGCCACGGCCGCATGTCTTCCGGATTCGCCGAAGCGGTCAGACTGTACCTGCGCGTTCTTGTCGGCGTCATGGCTGTGGTCGGCCTGTGCTTGCTGATAGGCCTCCAGGCCGGCTGGATCGCTCTCGTGGCGCCGGACAAGGTCGAGCCCGACGATAGCGCAACGGCGGTAGAAATTGATGACAGGGCGGGAGCGGTGGAAATCATCGGGCCGGAGACCCTGTTTTCCAAGGAGATGACGGTGGTCGATCCGCGGAAGACCTACCAGCTTGAGGCGGATATTCGTGTGCTGCCAAGGGAGGATGGCTCGGACCAGGTGTCCGCCGTCTATCTTGGCGTGGCCACCTATGACGCCGAAGGGAAGGAGCTTAGATCAGGTCCCGGCACATATCGGTATGCGGGCGCCAGCGACCGCAAGGTAAGCTCCGAAGACGGCTGGGTTCACATAGCAGGAACGATAACCGGGGAGGGGGACGCAAACCACAACCAGTTCCGGCCTGGCACACATTCGATAAAGCTGGTCCTGCTTGCGAATTTCCGATCCAAGGACAAGCCGGTGATGTTGATCCGCAATGTGAGGTTTTCGGAGGTCGTCACGCTTGCGCCGTTAGCCCGCTGAGGTCGGATGGGCGGCCGACTGGAGGCCGCCACGGGCGGGCCTGCAACCGTTATTGTCTGGTCTTGTCAGCGGGTACGTTGAATGAAGATTGTCGTCACCGGTGCGTCGGGATTTATCGGCCGCAACCTCGTCCCCTTGCTGGTCAAGGCTGGAGCGGAGGTGCTGGTCGTCGGTCGCGAGCCTGAGCGCCTTGGGAGGCTTTTCCCCTCACTGCCTGCGTGCAGTTATGACGATATTTCGCAGCGTGCGGCAAAGTTTGATCTGCTGCTGCATCTGGCGGTGGCCAACAGCGACGCTGATGTTTCCTTTGAGGAATTTCGGGCGGTCAATGTCGAGCTGACGGTCAAGACAGTGCAGGCTGCGAGGCAAGCCAATATTCCTCGTTTCGTTAATGTGTCGTCGGTGCATGCGCTGGATGAAAGCAATCACAGCGCCTATGCACGAACGAAGCGTGAGGCGGCGGATCGCCTGCGTGACATCCAGGGGATTGAGATCCTCACGCTCTATCTGCCACTTGTCCATGGCGACCGGTGGGGTGGCAGGCTGCGCTTCCTCAATTTGCTTCCCCTGCCATTGGCGCGCGCCCTGTTCTCCATCCTTTCCGCGTTGAAGCCGACGCTGCATATCGGCCGGCTGGCTCAATTTGTGCTTGAAAGCGAAGGCGGCAGGGAACGCGAGCTCATCTTGACCACGGGGCAGCACGACAACATCACCTACAAGGCAGTCAAGCGAACGGTCGACCTCGCATTCGCTATCCTTGTTGCGGTGCTTTTCTGGTGGGCTCTCCTGCTTATCTGGGTCCTGATCCGACTGCAGTCGCCCGGACCAGGCATCTTCGCGCAGCAGCGCGTGGGACGCGATGGCCGCCCATTTGTCTGCTACAAGTTTCGGACGATGAAGAAGGGCACGGTGCAGGCTGCCACCAACCAGGTCTCTGCCGATGCGGTAACGAAGATCGGGGCTTTCCTGCGCAAGACCAAGCTCGACGAGCTTCCGCAGATCTGGAACATATTGCGAAACGAAGTAAGCCTGGTTGGCCCGCGCCCCTGCCTGCCAGTGCAGGTGGAACTGATCGAGGCGCGCAGGCGGCGGGGCGTGCTCCGCCTGAAACCTGGCATCAGTGGCCTGGCTCAGATCAACGGAATCGACATGAGCGTGCCGGAGAAGCTGGCAGAATGGGACGCCCGCTATGGCGCCCTCCAGTCATTGCTGCTGGACGCGCGCATCATCATTGCCACTGCGCTCGGCCGGGGCCAGGGCGATCGGGTGGCAGCCGAGCGCTAGGGCCAAGGAGGCCCTAGCCCTTCCTTGCCATATCTAGAATGTCTTCGGCCATTTGCCGCATGATTGCCCTGCGGGCATATTTTTCGCGGAATGCCTGGCGATCGGTCGGCGGGTCCGCCCTGATCAAACGTTCGAGGGCCGCACTCATCCCCTCTGCGTCGC
>QGUU01000039.1 GCA_003242525.1 Pseudomonadota bacterium
GGCGTAAGCCGAGCAGAGACCCTTCTTGAAGGCTTCGAACTGCGCGTTGGCGTTGAGGAAGTACTGGATGGTGATCCGATCGTAATTGTCGAAACCGCGCTTGGAGGGGATGTCCCTGGCCCAGTAGTCGGGATTGCGCTCGAATACGATGCGGTCCCCCGGCTTCACTTCGGCCACCCGGTAGGGACCTGAGCCCGTGAGCGGAGCAAGCGTGGTCCGGTCGAATGTTTCTCTGTCGAAGGCATGCCTTGGGATGATCGGCGTCATCGCGATGATGAGCGGGAATTCGCGGTCGGCCAGCTCATTGAAGGTGAAGCGAACGCTGTGCTCGCCGGTCTTTTCCAGCCGCTCCACCTTCTTCATCCGGTCGGAATAGGGAGGGCGCCCCTTTTCCGTGAATATGTCATAGGTGAACAGCACATCGTCTGGGGTCACCGGCTTTCCGTCCGACCATCTCGCTTTCGGGTTGAGGTGGAACTCGATCGACTTGCGATCTGCGCTCATGTCCACCGTCTCTGCGAGCAGGCCGTAGAGCGAGAAAGCCTCGTTGAAATTGCGCTGCATGAGCGGCTCGAAAACGAGATTGCCGAAGATCGTGTCGATCATGCCTCGCGCGGTGGTCCGCAGGCTCTTGAGGATGAAGGGGTTAAGGTTGTCGAAGGTTCCGACCACGCAGTAGGTGATCTCGCCGCCCTTTGGCGCGTCGGGATTGGCATAGTCGAAATGGGTGTAGTCCGATGGCAGGGCCGGCTCGCCCTGCATGGCAATGGCGTGTCTCGGTTCCGCTGCCGCCGTCCACGGCGCCGTCGCGCATATGGCAGCAGCCAGACAGATCGGAATAAGACGCATGACCGGGTCCTGTAGGCGGTTCCTGATTCGACGCGCACGGTAGCATGAGGCGGCGGCGCATCGTGTTCACAGTCGAGAAAACAGTGCTTCGGACTGGATTTGGTGCGGCCGGCGGTGTAACACGCCGGCGAAGTCATTCTGTTGCCTCATTTCGGCAAGAGGTAGCAGGTCACAAGGCGAGCCCCGCTCTCCAAGACCACAGAGGATACGTCATATGAAGAGCCTGAACCGCAAAGCCTTTCGCCTGACCGTCATGGCCGCCGGCGTGGCGGGCGTGCTCGGCGCCGGCATCCCCGCCGCTTCCGCACAGCAGGTGCCGCAGGGCTGGTTCAAGGCCTGCACCAAGCAGGAAGATGTGGATATCTGCAACGTGCAGAACATCGTTACCGCCGGCAACGGCCAGCTCATTACCGGTGTCAGCCTCATCGACCTGCGCGGCAAGGTCAATCGCAAGGTGTTCCAGGTCACGGTGCCTTCGGGCCGTCTGGTGCAGCCCGGCATCGGCCTTCAGGTCGACGGCGGCAAGACGCAGAAGCTCGATTACGTCATCTGTTTCCCCGACCGCTGCGTGGCCGAAGTGCCTCTGACGGACCAGATCGTCACCTCCTTCAAGAAGGGGCAGCAGATCACGCTCACCTCGATCAATTTCCAGAACCAGCCCAATCCGATCAAGATCACCTTGTCCGGATTCAGCGATGCCTGGGACGGCGCGCCGCTGAAGCAGTCTGACATCGAGGAGCGGCAGAAGAAGCTTCAGGACTTCGTGGCGAAGAACAACCAGGATTTTGCCAAGAAGCTCAAGGAAGAGCAGGAAAAGGCCAAGGCCGGAAACTGATAGAACCTTCCAGCCCGAGTTCGAAAGGCCCCGCTTGCCGGGGCCTTTTCATTTGTGCGCTCCGATGCTTGCTTCCGGCAAACGAAAAGGCCGCCCCTGCAGAGGCGGCCTTTCGATTGATTGCTCCGCACCGTGCGGAACTAAGGGCCTGAAGCTTAGCGCTTGGAGAACTGGAAGGAGCGGCGGGCCTTGGCCTTGCCGTACTTCTTGCGCTCCACGACGCGGCTGTCACGGGTCAGGAAACCGCCCTTCTTGAGCACGGCGCGCAGGCCGGGCTCGTAATAGGTCAGCGCCTTGGAAATGCCGTGGCGCACCGCGCCCGCCTGGCCCGAAAGGCCGCCGCCGGCGACCGTTGCGACGACGTCGTACTGGCCGTCGCGGTTGGCCGCAATGATCGGCTGCTTGAGGATCATCTGCAGGACGGGACGCGCGAAATAGGCGTTGTATTCCTTGTCGTTGATCGTGATCTTGCCGGAGCCGGGCTTGACCCAGACGCGGGCGATGGCGTCCTTGCGCTTGCCGGTGGCGTAGGCGCGGCCCGACTTGTCGAGCTTCTGGACGTGGACCGGCGCAGCCGGCTGCTCCGCGGCCACGGCCGTGCCGAGTTCTGCGAGCGAGGAAAGTTGCTCAGCCATTGTCAGGCCCTCTTGTTCTTGCGGTTCAGCGCGGCGACGTCGAGCGTCTCCGGCTGCTGGGCTGCGTGGGGATGTTCGGCACCGGCGTAGACGCGCAGGTTCTTCATCTGGCGACGACCGAGAGGGCCTCGCGGAATCATGCGCTCGACAGCCTTCTCTATGACGCGCTCCGGAAAGCGGCCTTCCAGGATCTGGCGCGCGGTGCGCTCCTTGATGCCGCCCGGATAGCCGGTGTGCCAGTAATACACCTTGTCGGTGTACTTCTTGCCGGTGAGAACCACCTTGTCGGCGTTGATGACGATGACATTATCGCCGTCGTCGACATGGGGGGTGTAGGTTGGCTTGTGCTTGCCGCGCAGGCGATTGGCGACGATGGAGGCGAGCCGGCCGACGACGAGACCTTCGGCGTCGATCAGTACCCACTTCTTCACCACGTCCGCAGGCTTCTGCGAAAAGGTTTTCATGGTTCTGCTCTCATTTGGACCGGCCGTCACATGCTGGCCGGTGGCCGCGACGGCAGGCATTTCTTGTTGCTTTGATTGCCGGCCTGCGCCGCCAATGACAAAACGGCGACCGTCAGGCCGCTGTCTGGGCAGGCTTATAGGGGAGGCCGTGTCAGTCGTCAACTCTCCCTCATCGGACTCGCGCAGAAAAAGGAAAGCTATAACAATAGCTTATGTAAGAGGTATTATTTTACCTCATTGGGTTTCGCGCGTTGAGGCGGGATGGAGTAGGTTCCCGTTGCATGCGCTACCGTCTGCCCGTCCGGCCCGACGATGTCGATGTCGAAAACCATCAGCCTCCGACCGAGCTTGAGGATGCGGCAATGGCCGTCGATCGGACCAACATCCGCCTTGCGCATGAAGTTGATGTTGAGATTGACGGTTACCGATAGCGGGTCGGGCCCGGCGTGAGTAAGGACGCAGACATAGCCGCCTATGTCGGCCAGGGTGAACAGGGTAGGGCCGGAAACGGTCCCGCCGGGCCGTAGATGTCTCTCGGACGCGTTAAGGCGTACCGTGCAACCGCCCGGAAAAACGTCAATCGCCTCGAAATCCGCTGTCCCGTCATTCAGTTGCGGATAGGCAGCATTGATCAAGGCATTGACCTCGCTGGCGGTGAGCTTCGGTTGCAGGTTGCTTTGTGCAGGCATCTTCTCCCCCATCGAGGCCTGTTTTTGATTCTGCGGGACCGGTTTTGTCCAGCATGCGTTTGTGAAACTGGTACAGGCGAACATTCTTGGACATGGCCGGCTGGCGTATTAGTCTTTGCCAGGATCGATCCTTCCCGACAGCAAGGAGAAAGACAATGGCAGAAGTCGTGGCAATGAAACGGCACGAGCCACAGGGGCCGATCCTTGCGGAGCAGGTGAAGGGAACTTTGCGGCTGACCCTGGCCAATCCGCCCGCCAACGCGTTGTCACTTGCCGTAATGGCCGAGTTGAAGGCCCAGATTGACCGGGCGGGCGGCGATGCGTCCGTTCGCGTTGTGGTTATCACGGCACCGGGCAAGGTTTTCTGCGCAGGGCACGATCTCAAGGAACTGTCGGCGCACCGCGCCGATCCGGACAGGGGTCGCGCGTTCTTCGAACGTACCTTTGCCGAATGCGCGGCGCTGATGCAGGCCATAGTACATTGTCCGAAACCTGTCATTGCAGAGGTGGAAGGCCTGGCCACGGCGGCGGGGCTGCAACTGGTGGCCAGTTGCGATCTGGCGTTTGCCGCGCAGGAAGCCAGGTTCTGCACGCCGGGCGTTCACATTGGCCTGTTCTGTTCCACTCCCATGGTGGCCCTGTCGCGCAACGCGAGCCGGAAGCAGGCTATGGAAATGTTGCTGACCGGCGAGACGATCGACGCGGCAACCGCGAAGGAGTTCGGCCTCGTCAACCGTGTGGTGCCGCGGGAATATCTGAATCAGGTCGTGAACAAATATGCCGAAACCATTGCTTCCAAATCTCCTTTGACGCTGAAGATCGGGAAGGAGGCTTTCTACAGGCAGGCGGAAATGGGCCTGGCCGAGGCCTATGACTACACGTCGCGGGTCATGGTCGAGAACATGTTGGCCCGGGATGCCGAGGAGGGCATCGGCGCTTTCGTCGACAAGCGCAAGCCGGAATGGAAGGGGGAATGATGGATCCCCGCATCTCCATCATAACTATCGCGGTGGACGATCTCGACCGCATGGCCGCCTTCTACGAGGCGATGGGCCTGGTGCGCCACCGCATCCGAGACGGCGTGGCCTTTTTCCAGATGGGCGGAGCGATCCTGTCCCTTTTTCCCCGTGCGAGCGCCGAAAAGGATGCCGGCATCGCCTTCGGCACTGCGCCGCCACGCGTCTATCTGGCTTATAACACTCGTACCGAAGCCGAGGTGGGCGAGGTGCTGGCCCTTGCGGAAAGCTCTGGCGGACGCATCGTCAAGCCGGCCGGCCGCGCATTCTGGGGCGGATGGTACGGTTACTTTGCCGATCCGGAACACAATCTGTGGGAAGTCGCCCACAATCCGGATTTTCCGCTGGACGCCGAGGGGCGGATCTCGCTGCCGGCATGAACCACGACTCCTATGATAACGGCTATATTGCCGGCATTCTCAACGAGGTGAAGACGATCGCGGTTGTCGGCGCATCGGCCAACGAGGTGCGGCCAAGCTTTTTCGTGCTGAAATATCTGATTTCGAAGGGCTTCGAGGTCTTTCCGATCAACCCCGGCCATGCCGGCAAGGAAATACTCGGCCGCATGACCTATGCCAGGCTTAGGGACGTCCCGGTGCCGATCGACATGGTGGACATTTTCCGGGCAAGCCAGGCAGTGCCGCCGATCGTGGACGAGGCCCTGGCGCTCGATCCCCTGCCAAAGGTGATCTGGATGCAACTCACGGTACGCCATGACGAAGCGGCGGCCAAAGCCGAAGCGGCCGGCGTGAAAGTGGTCATGAACCGCTGCCCGAAAATTGAATACGGTCGCCTCTCTGGCGAGATCGGCTGGAATGGCGTCTCGTCCGGCATCATCTCCGCGCGGCGCCCGCTCATGCGGCAGGGTTACCAGAGTTTCGGCATCCGTCGGAAGTAGGAGGAAGAAATTCCATGCCGAGGTGACTGCGTGGAGTTGCCCGCGTCAATATTTCCCGTTTTGGGAAATTTTCTTCTTTGCATTCGCGGGCAGCCTTGTCCAAGAATGCGCCGGCGTTTCGAATGCCCAAGGTCTCTGGGGGTAGAGGGAGAGTTTTTATGAGCCAGCGCACACCAGGTTTCAACACGCTTGCGGTCCATGCGGGAGCCAAGCCAGATCCCGCTACCGGCGCGCGTGCCACGCCGATCTATCAGACCACCTCCTTCGTGTTCGACAGCGCCGACCACGCAGCCTCGCTGTTCGGCCTGAAGGCGTTCGGCAATATCTACACTCGCATCATGAACCCCACCCAGGCGGTTCTGGAGGAGCGCGTCGCCGCGCTCGAGGGCGGTACGGCGGCACTCGCCACCGCATCCGGGCAAGCGGCGCATCTGCTTACGTTCCACACGCTTATGCAGCCGGGTGACAATTTCGTTGCCGCCCGCAAGCTCTACGGCGGCACGATCAACCAGTTCGGCCAGTCTTTCCTGAACTTCGGCTGGGAGGTGCGCTGGGCCGATGTCGACGACCCGTCGAGTTTCGAAAAGCTGATCGACGACCGGACCAAGGCGCTTCACATAGAGAGCCTGGCCAACCCCGGCGGCGAATTCGTGGATATCGCCAGGATTGCCGAAGTGGCGCGCAAACATGGCTTGCCGCTGATTGTGGACAACACGCTTGCTTCGCCCTACCTCGTCCGCCCGATAGAGCATGGCGCAGACATAGTCGTCCATGCGCTTACCAAGTTCATCGGCGGCCATGGCAATTCCATCGGCGGCATCATTGTTGACGGCGGCACCTTCGACTGGTCGAAGTCGGGCAAGTATCCGCTTCTGTCGCAGCCGCGGCCGGACTATGGCGGCATGGTCCTTCACGAGACCTTCGGCAATTTCGCCTTCGCCATCGCAGCACGCGTACTTGGCCTGCGCGACCTGGGTCCGGCGATTTCTCCTTTCAACGCCTTCCTCATCCTCACGGGGCTTGAAACCCTGCCGCTCAGGATGCAGCGTCACTGCGACAATGCAGCGGCCGTCGCGGCATGGCTGGAAAAGCACCCGAAGATTGCCTGGGTATCCTATCCGGGCCTCCCGAACGACAAGAACCATGCCTTGCAGCAGAAATATTCGCCCAAGGGTGCAGGCGCGGTCTTCACTTTCGGCCTGAAGGGTGGCTACGAGGCCGGCATCAAGCTTGTCGAGTCCCTCGAAATGTTCTCGCACCTCGCCAATATTGGCGATACGCGCTCGCTGGTCATCCATCCGGCCTCCACCACGCACCGTCAGTTGTCGGACGAGCAGCGCGTCGCCGCTGGCGCCGGGCCGGAAGTGGTGCGTCTTTCCGTCGGCATCGAAGATGTCAATGACATCATTGCCGATCTGGAGCAGGCGCTGGCGAAAGTCTGAGCCCCATGGCATGACAGGCTTCGCATGAGCCGGAGCCTGTCATGAATGAATCGCTTTTCCTCGCTATTCGCAAAGACGGCATTGAGCCGGAGGCGGGCGCTCCTGCACCGGAGCGCCTGATCGCCGGCGACCCTCGATTTCGCACATGGAACCTGGAAGAACGGGACGGCGGCCTCTATGCCGGCCTATGGGAATCTACCCCCGGCAAGTGGCGAATCGAATATGACGAGTGGGAGTTCTGCCACATCCTGTCCGGCGTTTCGGTGATCACCGAGGATAACGGCGAGGCACATACCGTGCGGGCAGGCGACAGCTTCGTGCTGAGGCCCGGCTTCAAGGGAAGCTGGGAAGTCGTTGAGACGACTCTAAAAGAATACGTCATCAAGCTGTAAGGCCCTCGGCCTCGCGGCGGGTCTTGCCCGTCGCGCCTTCACATGGTCAAGACGGCCCGAGCACCAATGTTGAGCCAGCCAGGGGAGCACCGCCCGTGAACGTCATCATTGTCGGAGCAGGTATAGCGGGGCTCTCGACAGCCTGGGCGCTGGTCAAGGCGGGCCACTCGGTATCCGTCATCGAACAGGGCAGAATCCCCAATCCGCTCGCCGCATCCGGCGATCACCACCGCATCATCCGCCGCGCCTATGGCAGGGCAGGAGGATATGCCCGCCTTATCACCGAAGCCTATCAGGCGTGGGACGAAATGTGGGGCGACCTGGGCGAAAGCCATCTTGATCCGCGCGGCTTTCTGGGTGTGTCGCGCGAGGAGGGTGACGAGGCCGAGATATATCGGGAGGGACTGGAGGCGGGCTCCTTTCCTTTCGATCTGTTCCAGCCGGATGAGGCGGTTGCCCGCTGGCCATTCCTTGAGCCGGGTACATTCCGCTATGCCTATTTTTCAACCGAAGGCGGAGCGTTGCATTGCCGGCGCATCGCCGCAGGGCTTCTGGAGTGGCTGCGCGCCCATGGCGCGAACATCTATGAAAACAGCAAGGCGGTCGGAATCGATCCGGACGCTGGCAGGGTTACGCTGGCGGACGGCGCCGTCATGCAGGCCGACCGGGTGGTGGTGGCAGCCGGGGCCTGGGTGCTCAAGCTGTTTCCCGAGCTTGGCAGTGAACTGAAGACCTGGCGAACGGCGCTTGCCTATGTCGAGCCGCCCGCCGATTTGCGGGCCGCTTGGGAAACGGCGCCGGTCATACTGGATGTCGGTGGAAAGACCGATGGTTACATGATTCCGCTGACACGTGGAGCGGGCATGAAATTCGGCTCCGGCCTCCACAAGGTTCCAACCAGCGACGCTGACTGGAACCGCGATCCGGTAGAAGGGGAAGGCGAGGCGATCCGTAACCTTTTCTCGCCGCCGATCGCCCGGATCGAGGAGTATCGGATCACCGAAGTGGTGACATGCGCCTACACCTTCACGGACGATGAAAAGTTTCTGGCCCACGAGGCGGGCAGATGCCTGATCGTTTCGGCCTGCTCCGGACATGGCTACAAGTTCGGCGCGGCGGTCGGCCGGCGCGTCGCGGCGGCGCTGGCAGACGGCGATATCGTGGGCCTCAAGCGCTGGCTCCGTGCGGAAGTCGCATGACAGCGCACATCTGTCGGCCCACCTTTCGGTAAAGCGGAAACCTTAACCGGAAAGCCTGTGCGGCCGGCCTTGCACAAGGGCGAACCTGCATCCTATTTACGGATACGAGTACCAGGAATGATTCTGCCGTCCGCCAGGGCGGCCACAAAGGGACAGTCCATGAAGCATCCGGTCGAAACCTACATGAACCTCGTCCCGATGGTGGTCGAGCAGACCAACCGTGGCGAGCGCGCCTACGACATTTTCTCTCGCCTCTTGAAGGAGCGCATCATCTTCATAACCGGCCCGGTCGAGGATGGCATGGCCACGCTGGTTTGCGCACAGCTCCTGTTTCTGGAAGCGGAGAATCCAAAAAAGGAAATCAACCTCTACATCAACTCGCCGGGCGGCGTGGTCACTTCCGGCATGGCGATCTACGATACCATGCAGTTCGTTAAGCCGCCGGTATCAACACTCTGCATCGGTCAGGCGGCCTCGATGGGCTCGCTCCTGCTTGCCGCGGGGGACAAGGACATGCGCTTCGCCACGCCGAACGCGCGCATCATGGTCCATCAGCCCTCCGGCGGCTTCCAGGGTCAGGCGTCCGACATCGAGCGCCATGCCCAGGACATCATCAAGCTGAAGCGCCGGCTCAACGAGATTTACGTCAAGCATACCGGCAGGGACTATGACACGATCGAGCGCACGCTCGACCGCGACCACTTCATGAGTGCGGACGAGGCGAAGGACTTTGGCCTGATCGACAAGGTCATAAGCACGCGCGAGGCAAACGAGGCTGCAGATCAGGCCTCGTGACATGGCGTTGCCAGCAGCGTAGGTCGTCACCGCACTTTTGCGGCGGGTTGCGGCATTTCCGCCACAATTGCCTGTTCCCTCCGGAAGATGGGACGCCTACGTTAAGCCTCTATTGAGTTTCGACGGCTTAGCTTTGCCCGTGGGAAACTGCGAATCGTTGCTACGTCTTCTGATTTGTGTTTCGTGCGGAATGCGTTGCGGGGAGCTGATACTGGCGGTGGCGGATTCCCGCGATAAATTAGGAGTATGGCATTCGGCCACTCGGGCCGATGTCCATGAAAGGACTGGACGATGAGCAAGGTCAGCAACGGCGGCAGCGATTCAAAGAACACGCTCTACTGCTCGTTCTGCGGCAAGAGCCAGCACGAGGTGCGCAAACTCATTGCCGGCCCCACCGTCTTCATTTGCGACGAGTGCGTCGAGCTGTGCATGGACATCATCCGCGAGGAGAACAAGACCTCGATGGTGAAGTCGCGCGAGGGTGTCCCAACTCCCCAGGAGATCCTCAAGGTTCTGGACGATTACGTGATCGGCCAGCCTTACGCCAAGCGCGTGCTTTCGGTTGCCGTTCACAACCACTACAAGCGCCTGGCGCATGCGGGCAGGAACAACGACGTTGAACTCGCCAAGTCGAACATCCTTCTCATCGGCCCGACCGGCTGCGGCAAGACCCTTCTGGCCCAGACCCTGGCGCGCATCATTGACGTGCCCTTCACCATGGCCGACGCCACCACGCTTACCGAGGCCGGCTATGTCGGCGAGGACGTGGAGAACATTATCCTGAAGCTGCTCCAGGCGGCCGACTATAACGTGGAGCGTGCGCAGCGCGGCATCGTCTATATCGACGAAATCGACAAGATTTCCCGCAAGTCGGACAATCCCTCGATCACGCGCGACGTGTCGGGCGAGGGCGTGCAGCAGGCACTGCTCAAGATCATGGAAGGAACAATCGCCTCGGTGCCTCCGCAGGGTGGCAGGAAGCATCCGCAGCAGGAGTTCTTGCAGGTCGATACGGCCAACATCCTCTTCATCTGCGGCGGCGCCTTTGCCGGCCTCGACAAGATCATTTCCGATCGCGGCCGCAAGACCTCCATCGGCTTCGGAGCGACCGTGGCCTCGCCTGAAGATCGCCGTACCGGCGACCTGTTCCGGCAGGTGGAACCCGAAGATCTCCTGAAGTTCGGCTTGATCCCGGAATTCGTCGGCCGTCTGCCGGTGCTGGCGACGCTCGAGGATCTCGACGAAGCCGCTCTGGTCCAGATTCTGACCGAGCCCAAGAACGCGCTGGTCAAGCAGTACCAGCGCCTGTTCGAGATGGAGAATGTCGACCTGACCTTCCACGAGAACGCGCTCATCGCCATCGCGAAGCGCGCCATTGAGCGCAAGACCGGTGCACGCGGCCTGCGTTCGATCATGGAAGCGATCCTGCTCGATACGATGTTCGAGCTGCCGGCACTTGAAGGCGTGCGCGAGGTGGTGATCTCGGAGGAAGTGGTCTCCGGCAACGCCCGCCCGCTCTACATCTATGCCGAGGCGAAGGAGAAGAAGGGCCCCGTCAGCGCCTGAGGCCCACCCCAGGTGGGGAGGCCATTCATCGAGGCGTGAATCCCTGTCGGTGCTCGGTCGTTCTGGCTCACTTGCTGGTGAAGTTACGCTCATGCGTGCAGCGTGCGCGCGTTTGGCACACCCGGGGAAAGCAGGGGCGCAGGCCCTTGATCTTCTCGCCGGGTGTCTCCACTTATCGGAGAAAGCGGTGGGCCGCGTTCCGTGCTGACAAACTCCCATTATAAAGGATGATAGGCGGAAGGACCCGCGGTCGTTAATATGAGAATCGCGACCGGCCATGAGAGCGGCCGCGACAGAAAGGTTGGACAATGGTCAAGGTAACCAGGTCACCCGTCGATGGCGTCTTCGCAGTCCTCCCGCTGCGCGACATCGTCGTTTTCCCGCACATGATCGTGCCGCTCTTCGTCGGGCGGGAGAAGTCGATCAAGGCGCTCGAAGAGGTGATGGGGCAGGAGAAGCAGATTCTGCTCGCCACGCAGAAGAATGCAGCCGACGACGATCCCGAGCCGGATGCCATTTATGACGTGGGCACGCTCGCCAATGTGCTGCAATTGCTGAAACTGCCCGACGGAACTGTCAAGGTTCTGGTCGAGGGTGCTGCACGCGCGAAGATCGATGGTTTCACCGAACGGACCGACTTCCACGAGGCGCACGCCACCCTTTTGGTGGAGCCGGAAGAGGAAGAGGTGGAGGTCGAGGCACTGGCCCGCTCCGTGGTTTCCGATTTCGAGAACTACGTCAAGTTGAACAAGAAAATCTCGCCTGAGGTGGTG
>QGUU01000460.1 GCA_003242525.1 Pseudomonadota bacterium
CATCTGCTTCGTGCCGCAGGGCCGATATTCCGACATCATCGCCAAGCTGAAGCCGGCGGCGGCCAATCCCGGCGACATCGTGCATATAGATGGCCGCGTGCTGGGCCGTCACGAAGGAATATTGCGCTACACGATTGGTCAGCGCCGGGGCATCGGCGTGGCTTCTGGAGAGCCGCTTTACGTAGTCCACCTCGATGCGGAGCATGCCCGGGTCGTGGTGGGTCCTCGCGAGGCACTTGAAACGCACAAGATCTATCTGCGGGACGTGAACTGGCTGGGCGACATGCCGCTTTCCGAAATCCCCGAGGGCGGAATGGAGATTTTCGCCAAGGTGCGCTCGACGCGGCCCCCGCGCCCCGCCACGCTGTATCATCGCAACGCGGCAACCTGGGTGGAACTGGCCGAGGGAGAGGCCGGCGTAGCTCCGGGCCAGGCCTGCGTACTCTATTCCGACGACGGCAACGACGCCCGCGTTTTCGGCGGAGGCTTCATCCAGCGCTCCGAGCGGGGCGTCGAGGCCGAAGCGCTGCTGGCTAGCCTGGATAGAAGGCTGGCTTCGATCCCTGCCGAATAATCAGTTGGCTCGGCGGTCCCGGAAACGGTCGTGCGTGACCGTGCCGGCGGTCAGGATGCGCAATACGCGGATCGCCTCTTCGCCATCGGTACGCGGGCGCTCCCGTGTCTGGATGCAATGAATGAAGTGCTCCAGCTCACGCGTCAACGGCATTCCCTGTTCCACTGCGACATAGGACGGCTCGTTGGCCGTGAATGCCCATTGGCCGCTGTCTTGCCACACGGCATGCCGATAGACAGCGAGCTTGCGCTCCCATGGTTCGACATCGTCGAAGACAGCCATGGCGCGGGTTCCAACCACCGTCAGCCGTCGCTCGCGATAGGGATTGAGTCGCGAAGTGAAGAGGTGACCGCGAATGTCATTGGGGAAGCGCATATGTAGATGCGCGAAATCGCTGAGATGATCGAGGAGCGCCGCGCCCTCCCCCCGAACCTCGGTCGGCTCGTTGCCGGTTATGGCCAGGATCATTGAAAGATCGTGCGGCGCAAGGTCCCAAAGCGCGTCGTTCTCGGTATGGAACTTGCCCAGGCCCAATCGATGGGAGTGGATGTAGCGCACCTGGCCGAGATCCCCCTCATCGACCAGCGATTTCAGCTTCTCAAAGGCCGGGTGGAAGCGCAACACATGACCGACCATGAAGACGCGGTCATGCTCTTCGGCCGCGCGCACTTCGCGCACGGCATCCTCGACATTGAGCGCAATGGGCTTTTCCACCAGCACGTCCTTGCCGTGGGAAACCGCCTGTTCCGCCGCTTTGGCGTGAAACTGCGGCGGCAGGGCCAGAACGATGGCATCGATGTCGTCACGCGTGAAAAGTCTTTCAGGCTCGATTGCCAGGCAGTCCTGCTCGCTGGCAAAGCCTTCCGCACGGGCGGCATTCGCGTCCGAAACGGCATAGAGCGCGCCAAGCGCCTTCAAGGTGCGGATGTGGTTGGATCCCCAGTAGCCGCACCCAAGGACTGCAATACGCGGTTTCATCAAATATTGGACTCGAGGATTTCGTGCCAGACACATAGCGGCGCGCCAGAACGAACTCAACCCCATGCAGCATCCTTGCGTGCACTGCGACGCTTTGCCGAAAGGGACTATGCGCAGACTAGGCGAAGTCGACGGCTACTTCCCATCCATCCCCTGGCCTTGCGCGAATAAACTATCCGGTTAGCCTGAACGCCCCTTCTCCGCACGGACGCCAGTGCGGAAATGCTGGTGAGTTCTGGCGACGGTTTCTGGCTGCACGCAGCGATGGCGTCGCAACGGAGCGACGTTTCAATCCCGCGCGAAGATCATTTGCATCCTGCACGGACGCGCTTGACAGGCTCGCGGCACCACCCTTATATCCGCGCGACCTTGGCGTGGGAGACGGCCGCATTCCAAAGGCCCTTTCTTCGCGGCGTGGCGGAGTAGCTCAGTTGGTTAGAGCAGAGGAATCATAATCCTTGTGTCGGGGGTTCAAATCCCTCCTCCGCTACCATTTGGTACCCTTCCGATGACGGTACCAGTGAGTCCCTCCCGGTCCACAGTCGTCCCGAATTCCCCAGCATTTCCCGGCTTCTAGGCCCTTCGGTACCCAGTTTCCCGGCCTCGTCACCCCAAGAATCCCGGTTTCGTGCGGTCTTCACGCTGCCCGTGAACTGTAGGTCCCATTGTAGGTCCTCTTCGGGCTGGACAAGGCTCCTGCCCGAAGCCAAGCTCCGCGCATGTCGAAGCGCGCCCTCTCTGCCGCTCAGGTCGCCGCCCTCAAGGCTGAGGGCACGCACTGGGTTGCGCCGGGGCTCTACCTCCAGATCAAGCCGAACGGCGCGCGGTCATGGCTACTGCGCTACGGCAAGGGCGGAAAGACCTTCTGGCACGGCCTCGGCGCGGCCCGCGACGTACCCCTGAAGGAGGCACGCGAACGGGCCGAGGAACTTCGCGTAGACATCCGCCGCCGAGACGCTCACCCGGTAGTCGAGCGGCGCGATCAGCGCATCGAAGCCAAGGTTGCAGCAGCGACAGAAGCCGCGAGAGCGGCACCGACTTTCCGGTGGTGCGCCGAGCAGGTCATCAAGCAGCGCGAGCACTTCCACAAGAGCCACTACGCCCAGCAACAATGGCCTTCCAGCCTCCGTGACCACGTCTACCCCCACATCGGCGATCCCCCCGTCGGCCAAATCGGGGTACGCGAGGTCCACAAGGTGCTGTCGAAGATCTGGACAACCAAGCATCCTGCAGCGAAGAAGGTTCGGGGCCGCATCGCCCGCATCTTAGACTATGCTGCTGCCCACGGTTTTCGGCCCGA
>QGUU01000461.1 GCA_003242525.1 Pseudomonadota bacterium
CGTTTTGGGGGCTGGGAAATGTTATAAAAGACAGGTGTAGGCCCGGACTTCCTTGATGCCATTGATCTTCCGGGCCCCAGCGTCGGCCAGGATGCCTGCGAACCCGGTCTTCCCCCCGGCCGGGGCAGCAGCAGCGCCGCCCGCAGCACCGCCTGCGGCAGCAACCGCCACCGGCGCGGCGGCGGAGACGCCCCACTTCTCCTCGAGCATCTTCGACAGCTCAGCCGCCTCGAGGACGGTCAGGCTCGACAGGTCTTCTACGATCTTGGCGAGATCAGCCATTTCTGTTTTCCTTCAAATGGTTCGAACGTGTTGTTGATGTGAGGCGAGGAACGGCGTCACGCCGCCTCGTCCTTCCGGGCATAAGCGCCAATCACGCGCGCGACCTGACCGGCCGGCGCGTTGACGATCTGGGCGATCCTGGTTGCCGGGGCGGCGATGAGCCCCACCAGCTTGCCGCGCAGCTCGTCCAGGGACGGAAGCGAGGCAAGTGCCTTCACCCCGTCCGCGTCGAGCGCGGTTGCTCCCATGGCGCCGCCGAGAATGACGAGCTTGTCATTCGCCTTGGCGAATTCGGAAGCCACCTTGGGCGCGGTGACCGGATCTTCCGAGTAGGCGATCAGCGTCTGTCCCTTGAACAGATCGATGATCTTCTCGGATTCCGTGCCCTGAAGAGCGATCTTGGCGAGACGGTTCTTCGCGACTTTGACGGTGCCGCCGGCCTGACGCATCTTCGAGCGAAGATCGTTCATCTGCGCGACGGTGATACCGGCATAGTGGGCCACGACCACCGAGCCGGCAGCCTTGAAGGCACCGTTCAGGTTCGTGACGAGTTCGCGTTTTTCCGCTCTGTCCACTGCCTATCTCCAGTTGACCCCTGCCCCATTCGCGGAACAGGTGTCGGTTGCCTTTTGCCGGCCGGGACTTCCATCACTGGATCGCCCCGAACGGCGGTTCAGAGGATCCTGTCCCCTTTTCCGTCGGTCCGGTTGCCCGGAGCCGCACACAAAAGGCAAACACGGTTCGAACCTTTCATCGAAGCCGACGGCTTCTTTGTCCGGTTGTCACCCGTCTCATGCAGGCCATTCGATTAAGGCTTCGGCACAAGACCTCAGCCGCCTGCAATCTCGGACAGGATGTGCCTTCAGCCTTTCGGCTTCCGGCATCCGACCCCCCAATATGCCGGGGGGCCGGAATTCTTCTTAGTGGCCGTTCAGGCCAGCCTTGCTACCCTTGTTACTTACGAAACAGCGAGCGTCGCCGGATCGATCTTGAGGCCCGGGCCCATCGTCGAGCTGACCGACACCTTCTTGACGTAGTTGCCCTTGGCGCCGGACGGCTTGGCCTTCGTCACGGCATCTGCGAAGGCGCGCACGTTCTCTTCCAGGGCCTGGAGGTCGAACGAAATCTTGCCAACGCCGGCATGGACGATTCCGGCCTTCTCGACGCGGAACTCGACAGCACCGCCCTTTGAAGCCTTGACCGCAGCAGCGACATCGGGGGTCACCGTGCCGACACGGGGATTGGGCATGAGGCCGCGAGGGCCGAGCACCTTGCCGAGGCGGCCGACCAGACCCATCATGTCGGGAGTGGCGATGCAGCGATCGAATTCGATCGTGCCGCCCTGGACGATCTCCACCAGATCCTCCGCACCGACAATGTCGGCGCCCGCGGCCCTGGCCTCGTCGGCCTTCTCGCCACGGGCGAAGACGGCCACGCGCACCGTGCGGCCCGTGCCGTTCGGCAGATTGACCACGCCACGCACCATCTGGTCGGCATGGCGCGGATCGACGCCGAGGTTCATGGCGACTTCGACCGTTTCGTCGAACTTCACCTTGGAACGCTCCTTGAGGATCTTCAGAGCCTCATCCAGCGGATAGGCCTTGTTGCGATCGATGCCCTCGCGGGACTGGGCTACGCGCTTTGCAATCTTTGCCATCGCCTCAACCCACCACTTCCAGGCCCATCGAATGGGCGGAACCTTCGATCATGCGCACCGCCGCATCGAGGTCGTACGCGTTCAGATCCTTCATCTTCTTCTCGGCGATCTCGCGCACCTTCTCGCGGCTGATCGTCCCGACCTTGGACTTGCCCGGCTCCTTCGAGCCGGACTTCAGGTTGGCGGCCTTTTTCAGGAAGTAGGTCACCGGCGGCGTCTTCATGACGAAGGTGAACGACTTGTCCTGATAATAGGTGATGACGACGGGGATGGGAGAACCCTTCTCCATCTCCTGGCTCTGCGCGTTGAACGCCTTGCAGAACTCCATGATGTTGATGCCACGCTGACCAAGCGCAGGACCGATCGGAGGCGACGGCGTTGCCGACCCCGCAGGAACCTGGAGCTTGAGCTGGCCTGCAATCTTCTTAGCCATACTCTCTTCTGCCCTTGTTGTTGCCGGCACCTATCGGTCCGGCGGCTGCAGTCCGGTGGTCCGGTTTGATCGGCCGGCTGAAGCCGGTCTCACCTCCCACCTGTTCACGCGGCAAAAATGCCGCCGCTTGCATCCGGCTCGCGCCGAACGATACGGATCAGCTCTTTTCGACCTGTCCGAATTCGAGATCCACAGGCACCGCGCGCCCGAAGATCGAAACTTCGACCTTGAGGCGGGCCCGCTCCTCGTCCACTTCCTGGACGAAGCCGTTAAACGAGGCGAACGGCCCGTCAGACACGCGCACCTGCTCGCCGATCTCGAAGGGGACCGACGGCTTCGGCCGCTCGACCCCCTCCTGCACCTGATGGAGGATACGCTCAGCCTCCTTGTCGGAGATTGGCATGGCGTTGGCCGTTCGTTTACTCTCCCCGAGAAACC
>QGUU01000462.1 GCA_003242525.1 Pseudomonadota bacterium
TTAGTTTGTTAGTTTTTTTTTTTCAAACCGAAAAACGGATAACGGATTTTGTTCGGGTTCGTGGGCTCGGAAATTTGTATAAGAGACAGGCCAAGCGGGTGTCACTTGTCACCGCAGTCAGCCCCCGTGCATTGGTGGATATCGCCTATGTGGTGTTCGAGGCCGGCCGGCTGATTCGGCGCCTTGCAGAACTTTATGGCGGGCGGCCCGGCACGCTGGGGTTCTTCCGGCTCGCGCGCGGAGTACTGGCGCATCTCGCCGTGACGGGCTCCATCGCCGTCGGTGACAGTTTCGTTCAGCAGATCGTGGGGCACGGCCTGGCCGCCCGGCTCTCAGCCAAGCTTGGCGAGGGAATCGTCAACGGCATGATGACGGCCCGGATAGGTATCGCGGCCATGGAAACCGCCCGCCCCCTGCCCTTCCTGGCCGAGAAGCGTCCCGGCATGGGTGATTTTCTCTCTGCCCTGACTTCCTTTGCCACGGCGAAAGGGCGCCCTCCTCGAGGAAGTTAGCGACAATGCATTTCCCTGGCCTTACGGGTGACGAAGCATTAACCATTGCTGTTCATTGTCGAAAGGGCTTCTTCCAGCGTTTCTTGTTGCCGGGTGTCGTTCATGAAAAGCGTACTTGTGTCCGCCGTCCTGCCGCTCGCCATCTCGGCGGCAGCATCCACAGTGCCCCTGGCAAAGGCCGCAGCAGCCGAGCGCGATGTGGAATTCTTTCGCTCTCTGGAAGGCAAATGGGCGGGACCGGGCGAGATCGTGGCCGGCAAATACAAGGGTACGAAGTTCACCTGCAACTTCACCGGCTCGACTCCCAGCGGCAAGGTCGGAATGACACTGGACGGCGGTTGCCGTGTCGGCGTCTTCACCCAGCCCATGTCGGCTACGGTAGAGCGCAAGGGTCGCCGCAACTATCGTGGCACCTTCATGGGCGGCTCTGCCGGCTCCGGCCTCGACATCATAGGCGGTAGTGTCATTGACGCCCGCAAAGTCGTCTTTTCGATCAACCGGAACCAGCTCAACGGCGTGATGCAGGCCCGCGTCCCGGACGACAATTCCATGATTGTGACCGTCTCGGTGCGGGTGGCGGAGCAGATGGTGCCGGTGATCGGCATGAACCTGAAACGCGTCGATTCAGTTGCGGTCGGGTCCATCGCCAGGGATTGACCGCATCTGGATGCAGCTCCAGCCGAGATTCCGCAAAAGCTGACGAGCCTCGCGGCGCGCGAGGCTGATCTGATCGGCCGGGAATGATCGCAGATCAGCCGGCGAAATCCCGCGACATGGCACGCGTCGTTTTTGAAGGCGCGCGCGTCGCCCCATGAGAAGCGGGTGCTCCGTGGTTGCGGCAATGCTCCAGCCACACAGGAGCCTACGCACAATGGCCGATTTGATCGTCGTATACTGGCGTGACATTCCCGCTCAGGTCACCGTCAAGAAGGGCCGGTTGACTGCCAAGCGGGAGCTTTCGCAACGCTTCACCGAGGCCATCGACATGGCGGCAATGCGCTCCGGAGCCGCCGCCACGGACGATTACCTGTCGGAATGGCGCCGTGCCGATCCCGTTCCGGTGGGCGACGACCTGGAAGCTGAAGCCGAAAAGGCGGCCAATGAGCTCGAAGCGGCATATCCCCGCGAGCGGCTTGTCGCGCTCGCCAAGGCGGGTGGCAAGGAAGAAAATGCCTGAGGTCCAGCCGAAGACCACCGCTGCAACGGGCGCTGCAAGCGCGGCTTCGCCGACTTTGCCGCCGGCGTCCGAGGGTGTCGTGACGCAGGCGACCCTGGTAAGGAAGGCCGCCCCGAAAAGCGACTACAAGCCCGCCGATGTCTCGCCGCAGCGGCGCGTGCAGCGATCTTATTCCGTGCGGCTGTGGTCGGTTCGCCACTCGCGTTTTCTCGAATGGTTCTATGCCCGCTTCGCCGACATGTTCCTGATGCTGCATCCATTGTGGAAAAGCATCGGTTACGGCCGCGTCGAGGCGCCGGTGAAGTTCGTGGAAAAGCGCGTCAAGGGCTTCATGTTCGACTGCCGCATGTGCGGCCAGTGCATCCTTTCCTCCACCGGCATGTCCTGCCCGATGAACTGTCCCAAACAATTGCGCAACGGCCCCTGCGGCGGCGTTCGCGCCAATGGCAATTGCGAGGTCGAGCCCAACATGCCCTGCGTATGGGTCAAGGCGTGGGAAGGGTCGCGCAATATGGTCCACGGAGACAAGATACTCGACATTCAGAAGCCAGTTGATCAGTCACTTCGCGAAACTTCGGCGTGGCTGCGCGTGACGGCGCAGGCTGCAGCCGAACGCGAGGCCGCCAAGGCTGGAGCCTCGAAATGACCTCCGCACGGCCCCCGCAGCGCGATGAAAACCCGGCCGGCGTTCATCTTCCGCTGGAACCCCTGCCCGGCCACACTTCGCGCGGACGCCTGGAGCGCATCCTTCGTCGCGGTGAATTTGCCGTGACGACCGAACTCAATCCGCCGGACAGCGCGGATCCTGAGGACGTCTATAACCGGGCGAAGATCTTCGATGGATGGGTGGATGGCATCAATGCCGTCGATGCCTCCGGCGCCAACTGCCACATGTCGTCGGTAGGCATATGCGCCCTGCTTACCCGCATGGGCTATGCCCCGATCATGCAGATCGCCTGCCGCGACAAGAACCGCATAGCCATACAGGGCGATGTCCTGGGTGCGGCCGCCATGGGGGTGGCGAACATATTGTGCCTGACCGGCGACGGCGTGCAGGCCGGCGATCAACCTGGCGCCAAGCCGGTGTTCGACCTGGATTCGATCTCGCTGCTGGAA
>QGUU01000040.1 GCA_003242525.1 Pseudomonadota bacterium
GGTCAGGTCGGAGCGCCGTATCCGTCGGGAAAAAGGAACGGCTGCCGTGATTAAGCCCATGTTGACTGTCATCGACCATCTTTGCCTTGCCACGCCATCGACTTTTGGGTATCGCGCGGCAATCAAGACGAGCTTTTCGGCGAACGCTATGGCAAAGGTGTTCTGTCGGACGCCTGGCCGGACAAGACCGGCCAATGGGTGCGAGTTGAAATTCCGGGGGGTACACCGCTCGAACGAGGGGCTGGTACCTTAACATGACGAGTCGCCTTAATCCGCTGCTCCATAAGGGCTCTTGGCGCTATGCAAGTTCAATTCTGGATGTAGCCACCGCCGGCGCGGCCTTTGTCCTATCCTATGTGACCGTCTTCGGCAGCCGGACGCTTGTCCTGGTTCCGGGCCTTGAAGAAAAGACCCTCGGCTTCTGCGCCGTATTCATGGTCGCCTTCTGGTTTTTTTCCATGCACCGAGGATCGTGGCGCTATGTGTCGATCCCGGATCTCGTAACCATCTTCAAGGTCAGCGTCGCCTCCGTGGTTGCCTTCACGGTGCTGTCCTTCCTGATGACGCGCGGGATGAACTTCCCCCGCTCGGTGCCGGTGCTGACTCTTCTCTACCTCGTCGCCGGACTGTCCGCTACGAGGTTGTCCTACCGGCTTTTGATGGAACGGTCCTTCCACCGGTCCACGAAAGGAGACCATTCATCCTCTCGCAATGTCCTGCTCTATGGGCTGTCCGACAATGCGGAAAGCTTCATCCGCGCCAACCGGCGGGGCGGCAGCGGTGATTTCAACGTTCTCGGCATTCTCGACGACAACATCCTGAACCAGGCACGTATCGTCCAGGGCGTGAAGGTGCTCGGCTCGTTCGAAACGCTTCCGGCGGTCGTTAGCCGTTTCGCCAAGAACGGCATGAAGGTGTCCGAGCTCGTCGTCACGACCAAGCTGAATCACCAGCAACTCGCCGCCATTGTCGAGCAGACCGCCCATCTCGGCATCAAGGCATCGCGCATCCCCGATTTCACCGAAACTTCGGCCCTGACCAGCCGGTCGATCCTCAAGCCCAAGGCTATCGACCTTGGAGACCTGCTCGGCCGGCCAGAGGTGGTGTCCGATCTCGAGGGGGTGGCGAGGCTGATCAACAACAAGGTTGTTCTCGTCACCGGGGCGGCCGGCTCGATCGGCTCGGAACTTTGCCGGCAGATTGCGGATTTCGGTCCACGTCAACTCATCATCACGGACAATTCGGAATTCCATCTCTATCTGCTCGATATCGAACTGCGGGAACAGCACCGTTCCCTCAATGTCGTGACGCGCATCATGAATGTGCGCGAACAGAGCCGCGTGGGGGCTATTTTCGCCGAATTTCAGCCGGATGCAGTGTTCCATGCGGCGGCTTTGAAGCACGTTCCGCTCGTCGAGGCCAATCCGCTCGAAGCGATCAAGACCAATCTGCTTGGAACGCGCAACGTCGCCGATGCGGCAATAAAGAACGGGGCGGCCAACTTCGTCATGATCTCCACCGACAAGGCCGTAAATCCGACGAATGTCATGGGCGCCACCAAACGGGCAGCCGAAGCCTATTGCCAGTCCGTTGACATGACCTCGCAGAACACGCGCTTCAAGACGGTGCGCTTCGGCAACGTGCTAGGCTCTAACGGCTCCGTCGTTCCGCGTTTCCAGCAGCAGATCGCCAATGGTGGCCCGATCACGGTTACGCATCCCAATATCGTCCGTTTCTTCATGACGATTCCGGAGGCGGTGCGACTTGTCCTCAATGCTTCAGCCCACGGCCACGACCGGGAGCCGCAGCGCGGCAAGATCCTGGTCCTGGATATGGGAGAGCCCGTGCGCATCGTCGATCTTGCGGAGCGCATGATCCAGCTTGCCGGGTTTCGTCCTTATATCGACATCGATATCGTCTTTACCGGCTTGCGCCCTGGCGAAAAACTGTACGAAGAGCTCTTCGCGCCCTCCGAGGTGCAGGAGGACAGCCCCAAGGATGCTTCCTATTTCGTCGCCTCCCCGCGAGTCATCGACAAGGAATTGCTCCTGAAGACGCTTGCGACCCTCGAAGAGGCCCTGGCACGCGAGAACGCGCCCCGCGCGATCGAACTGCTGAATCACATCGTCCCGGAGTTCACCCCCTCAAGCCAGGGGGCATTGGCGGAAGATCCTCCTGGCGACGGGCTTGTCCGCGGCGACCTTTACGAGTGAACGCCGCGTCGAGCCGCAGCGGCCATGGTTCAGGCTGGCCGCTTTCCTCTCGTCGAACAAGCCCACGATAAAACAAGAAGCTTTGCGATGACATTGCCGGGATATATGAGAACGAACCTGTCCACGCTTCTTGCAAGGGACGGGATAGACCGCAACAACTGGATTGCTGTCTTTCTCATGGGCGCTCTGCCGACTGTGGGCGGCAGCGCAATTTCCGTAATCCTTTACGTCTCCTTCGTGTGGGCCTTCGTCTCGCTGGCTCTGGGGCGTTTCGAATTTCGCCTGACGCATAGCGACCGCGTGCTGGCCTGGACCTTCACCATTTTTGCGCTGCTGGTGGCTGCGACCGCCATTGTCGGTCCGAATACCGACCAGGTACCTCGTAAACTCGTGTGGCTTTTGGGGTTTCTCGCCCCATGGGTGGTCATCCCCAGGCTGCGTGCTGGTTCGGGCGGAAATTACCTGTTGCCCTATATTACCGGCGCCGCGGTCGGCGTCATTGCAGGCTTTGTCGTGGCATTCTTTCAGCTGATAGTGCTGAAGATCCGGCCAGAGGCGGTAGCCGGAAACTCTGCCGTTTTTGCCATCATGTCGCTGTGCATCATGGGACTTGGAGCGCTCAACCTTGGCGCGGACTCGCGCCGACGCATGCTCCTGGGGATCGGCGCCGCGGTTTGCGGGACACTGGCGGTCGTCATCTCGCTGACGCGCGGAGTAACAATGATCCTGCCGTTCACCCTGTTGGTCGTGCTGCTCTATTCACGGCTGTCATGGCGCTCGGTTCCCTCGCGGAAAATCATCCTGCTGGCGGCCATGATCATCGGCCTTGTGATTCTCGGAGCGGATCATGCGCTTGAAGCACGGATGCTTCAGACGGTTCAGGACTTTGAAAGAATTTTCGACGGCGACCTGACAACAAGTACCGGGCAGCGGTTCAGCCTGTGGTCGGCAGCGCTTGAGGCGATCTTCCGATCTCCCATCTGGGGCTATGGAATACAGAACCGAATGGACGTCCTGTTTCAATCACTGCCTGACGCCGTAAATATTGGCACCTTCACACACGCACACAACGGGTTCCTGTCGGTTGCACTGGATGGAGGAATTCTCGGCCTGGCGGGCCTGGTCGCAGTGCTGCTTGTACCCGTGGCGATTTGCTGGCACGCGCCGCAGGATGAAAACTACAGGCTCCGCCTGTTCATGGCAGTCAGTGTGACGGGTGCCTACGCGCTTTGCGGCCTCACTCAGATCATGTTCAAGCACGACATTATGGACAGCTTCTTCATCTTCTGTTCCATCGTTCTTGCCGCATCGATTCCGGATGTAAGTGCGACCCCAACGACCGTGAACAGGGCTGAGCCGTTGAAGATGAGTCTGCTTCCTTCCGGGAAGACAGGAAGAAACGAAGATGGTCACCCTAATACAAAAGGGATAAGCATATAATTCTTGAATTGATTTTTTTGTTCCTTCCGTGTTTGCCGCAGATTCAATCCAACAGGTGTTCTACGAAGCTATGACCATAAGGACGCTGATCGTTTTTGGAACCCGCCCCGAAGCGATCAAAATGGCACCACTTGTACGCCTCCTCGCAGCGGATTCACGGTTCGATGTGAAGGTCTGCGTCACCGCACAGCACCGCCAAATGCTGGATCAGGTGCTCGATCTGTTCGAACTCGTGCCCGATTTCGATCTGAACGTGATGAAGCCGGGGCAGAGTCTGGCCGAGATAACCAGCGCGATCCTGCACGGTATGGAAGGGATCTTCCAGAATTTCCGTCCCGAGGTCGTACTGGTGCATGGCGACACGACGACCACCCTGGCGACCAGCCTGGCCGCCTTCTACAACCGGGTTCCGATAGCCCATGTCGAGGCCGGCCTGAGGACCGGAAACCTTCAATCTCCCTGGCCGGAGGAAGCCAATCGCAAACTGACCGGCGCGCTTGCCAACCTGCATTTTTCACCTACGGAACGTGCAAGGCAGAACCTGTTGCGTGAAGGCGTGGACCCGGTAACCGTCCATGTTGTCGGCAATACGGTTGTGGATGCGCTGCTCGCGGTCGTCTCAAAACTGGAGGAGGACCGCTCCCTTCAGGACCGCTTCTCCCGCGACTTCGATTTCCTGTCGCCTGACAAGCGGCTGGTACTGGTGACAGGACATCGTCGCGAGAGTTTCGGCGGAGGCTTCGAGCGCATATGCTCCGCGCTTGCGGAGATCGCCCGCCGACATCCGGATGTCGAGATTCTTTATCCCGTTCACCTCAACCCGAATGTTCGCGAGCCGGTGAACCGGCTACTCAGCGGCATTGACAATGTCCACCTGATCGGACCACTCGACTATCTCCCATTCGTCCATGTCATGAGCAGAAGCTATCTTATCGTGACGGATTCCGGGGGGATACAGGAAGAAGCTCCCTCCCTGGGCAAGCCAGTGCTGGTGATGCGCGACACGACGGAGCGTCCCGAAGCCATCGAGGCAGGCACCGTCAAGCTGGTCGGCACGAATGTAGAGACGATTGTGGAGACGGTGGAAAATCTTCTCACCGATGCGGCTGCCTACCGGCAGATGAGCATCGCCCACAACCCCTATGGGGACGGCAAGGCATGCGAGCGGATCGCAGATGCGCTCATCGCTTTCAAATCACGGGATGTCTCATGAAGTTTGATCGGATCGGCGTCGTTGGTCTAGGCTATATCGGCTTGCCGACAGCGGCAGTATTCGCCTCGCGGAAGCTCCAAGTCACCGGCTTTGACACCAACAGGAAGGTCGTCGACATTATCAATAGCGGTGCGATTCACATCGTCGAGCCCGGCCTTGAAGACGTGGTGCATGAGGCCAGCGCCAATGGCTATCTGCGCGCCAGCGCGACGCCCGAACCTGCGGATGCGTTCCTGATCGCAGTGCCGACACCTTTCAGGGAAGGTCACACGCCAGACCTCGCCTATGTGGAGGCTGCCGCGAAATCAGTCGCTACCGTGCTGAAGGCAGGGGATCTGGTCGTGCTGGAGTCCACTTCGCCGGTCGGAACGACTGAGCAAGTGTCGGCGTGGATGGCCGCGGTCCGCCCCGATCTGACATTTCCTCATTCCGCCGGCGAGGCTTCGGACATACGCGTCGCGCATTGCCCCGAACGCGTGTTGCCCGGAAACATCCTGCGCGAGCTTGTCGAGAATGACCGCGTGATCGGCGGCATCACCCCGAAGTGTTCGGCTGCCGCTGCCGCGCTTTACAAGCTGGTTGTCTCCGGCGAGTGCGTTATCACGGATGCGCGCACCGCCGAAATGTGCAAGCTGACCGAAAACAGCTTTCGCGATGTCAACATAGCTTTCGCCAACGAGCTCTCGATCATATGCGACCAGCTCGGAATCGATGTGTGGGAATTGATCCGGCTCGCCAACAGGCACCCGCGCGTCAACATATTGCAACCTGGACCCGGCGTCGGCGGCCATTGCATCGCTGTCGATCCCTGGTTCATCGTCAGCCAGTCGCCCGAACTTGCCCGGCTCATCCGGACCGCACGCGAGATCAATGATGGCAAGCCGCGCTGGGTTCTGGACAAGATCAGCCAGAAAGTGGGCGAATGCCTCAGCCGCGATCCCGCCCGCACGACCCGTCAGGTAACGATCGCCTGCCTCGGCGCGGCCTTCAAGGCAGACATTGACGACCTGCGCGAAAGTCCCTCGCTTGGGATCGTCAAGCACCTTGGTCACTCGCATCCAGGCCCTGTCTGGCTCGTGGAGCCTAATATCCACGAATTTCCTTCAATGCTCGACCCTGAACGGATCGAACTGGTAGATGTTGAAAAGGCATTGTCGGAGGCGGACATCCTGGTCATTCTCGTTGACCATACCCCCTTCAAGGCCATCGACTGGTCCAAGGTCGACAAGCCCATTGTCGACGCAAAAGGCCTTTCCCGTCGATGACCTTTGCGGGCCTGCTCAGGCGCGCGATCGGCAAGCCGCTGCCGGTGATCGCCTTTCGACTCTTGCAGTCTCTTCGATTGCAGGCGCTGCACCGCTCCGGCGGATGGCCACGCATTGCAAGGCGAGCGGAAAAGACCTTCCGTGACCGCACCATCCGTTCAGCCCGGCCTGTGCTCGTGCATCCGCATGCACCACCGCTAACCGACGGCCAGAGGTCTACCCTCGATGCAGTGGCCGCTTCCGTCCGAAACTCCGACTTCAAGATTTTTGGCGCGCCGGTTCCCAATCTCGATGATTGCGATTTCTCGACGGACTGGCGTTTCGGAAAGACATGGCCCAGGCGCTATTTCAAGCTGAACCGCTTCTATGAAGCCAAGGACATCGCCTACGACGTGAAGTTCCCCTGGGAACTCTCGCGCCTCCACTACCTCGTACCGCTGCTTGCGCGCCAATTCGCTGGCGAAACGGATGAGGCGGAATGCAGGTGGATGCTTCGCCTCCTGCAACGCTGGCGTTGCGAAAACCCGCTTGCCTTCAGCGTCAATTGGTATCCGATGGAGGCGTCGATGCGAACGGTGAGCCTCGCCTTGCTCGCCGACCTTGCGTGTCTTCTTCTCGCACGCGAGACACGCGACGGTTCCCGCCAGGCGTTGACCGAGCTTCTACGCCTGCTCCTGACGTCGGTTCTCGAGCACGGTACCTTCGTGTGGGAGAACCGTGAATTTACCGATGTGCGCGGCAATCACTTTACCGCCAACATCGTTGCGCTCTTGATTGCAGCCGAACTCCTCGAACGCCAGGGCGTGAAACGGCGGCGCTGGCGACGCTATGCAGATGCCTGGATAGAACGGGAAATTATCCTCCAGTTCTTCCCCGACGGCGTGAATTTTGAGAAGTCCTGCGGCTATCACAAGCTGGTGCTGGAGCTTTTCCTGCTGGCGCAGATCGCTCGCGAGAGGGCCGGACGGCCACTCTCGCCATCTGCGCGCGAAAGGCTGGAAAAGGCGGCCGTGTTCAGCGATGCGCTCACGCGGCCGGATGGACTCGGCGCCAATTTCGGGGACACCGACAGCGCGGTGGCGCTGCCATTCCTGTTTGACAGGACGCGCAGCCACGGCCAGGTGGTCGAACTGGCGCGCGCGCTTTTCAATGTCGATATCGGCACCTTTCCATTTCCGGAGGAAGAACAGCTGGCGGCCCTGTTCCTGACGGGCAGACGGCGCGCGTTTCCCTCATCGCCCGGGGTTCCCGAAATCCTGCAGTTCGCAGATGGCGGCTATGTCGTGGTGCGCGCGCAGGATCGCGGCTATTTCTTCATGGCAGATGTTGGTGAAGTCGGAATGGCTGGCCGAGGCGGACATGGCCACAACGACCTGCTTGCTTTCGAACTATGCCTCGGCGGACTACCGGTTGTCATCGACCCAGGATCGCCCTGCTACACGGCCGACCTGGACAAAAAGACGGCATATCGGAGCACAGGCGTTCATTCTACCGTCCAGCTTATGGGCGAGGAAATGGCACGCATGACCGGACCGTGGACCATCGCCAATGACGCAGTGCCCAAAGACGTCGAACTCCGGCAGAATGGCGATACCATCTTCCTTCGCGCAGCACATGAGGGCTATGCCCGCCTTGCTCCGGGAACACGCATTGAGCGCGAGTTCACGGTGTCGCCCCTTTCCGGCAATCTGCGAATCAGGGACGAAATCACGACTGCGCTGAACGGGATCGAGGCCCGCTGGCGGTTTCCGCTCGGCCCGGCACCGGCTCAGGTATCGGCCAAGAGAGAAATTCTTGTCGGGAACGGCGTCCAGGTGAAGGTTCGTTCGGATATCCCGCTTACTGCCATGCAATCGCCCTATAGCGACTTCTATGGTCATGAAGCCATGGGAACGGCGCTTGCCGGCGGCATCACGCTGCCACCTGGAACAAGTGCTCACGAATTCACCTTTAGCGCGCTTGAGCTGCAGCAACTGACATGAAGCAGGTTTTCCTCTCCGGCCAGGGCAAGATCGAACTGTTCGACGCTCCGGCGCCGGCCCGATTGAGCGGCGGCATATTGGTGCGTAACGGTTTCTCGCTGATTTCGTCAGGAACGGAAGGTGCCGCCGTAACCAGGGCAAGCGGAGTGATGGGTCTTTACGAGAAGGCCCGCAAGTCGCCCGAAAAGGTGGAGCAAATCTGGACGATGGTTCAAAGCCAGGGCCTTTCCCGCACCTGGGAAGTAGTTCAGGGCAAGCTCGGCGACCATACGCCGCTTGGATATAGCAGTGCCGGCGTCATCCTCGAGACGGACGGGGAGCTCGACCTCACGGCAGGCCAGCGAGTGGCCTGCATGGGTGCTGGCTTCGCCAGTCATGCCGAATATGTCGCCGTTCCGAGAAACCTCGCCGTTCCCCTTCCCGACAACGTGTCCACCGAGCATGCCGCCTTTGGCGCCTTGGGCTGCATCGCCATGCAGGGCATCCGCCGGCTGGAGCTCTCCCCAGGCGAGCGTGTCGGCATCGTCGGACTGGGCCTGATCGGCCAGTTGGCCCTGCGGCTAGCCACCGCAATGGGCTACCAGGCCTACGGATTCGATATCGATGGCCGCCGCGTGGAGCACGCACGAGCCAATGGCGGTGCGATACAGGTGGTGAATTCGTCCGCGAGCGATCCGGTTGCCGCCGTTGCCGACATGACCGGCGGTGTCGGCCTGGATGGCGTCGTGATCTGCGCATCGACCAAGAGCGACACGGTGGTCAACCAGGCGTTTGGCATGTGCCGTCGTCGCGGCCGTGTTTCGATCGTGGGCGATATCGGCCTCAAGCTCGAGCGTGCGCGCATGTACGCCAAGGAACTGGAGGTAAGGCTATCCTGTTCCTACGGCCCCGGGCGATACGACACGGACTACGAACTCGCCGGCCGGGACTATCCGTTGCCTTTCGCGCGCTGGACCGAACGGCGCAACCTTGAATATTTCGTCGAACTCCTGGCTGCGGGGCGCATCGACATTTCCGATCTCGTCTCGGCCAGGTTCGAGGTCGAGCGCTGCAGCGAAGCCTATGCGCTGATCAAGGCGGGCGACGCGGAAATCTATGGCGTGCTGCTGGACTACCGTCTGCCGGAAACCCCTGCACTGCCGGCAGATGCCGGGATCGTAAGGTACGATGCGCCTGCCTCTGCCACAGCAGGTGATACGCTCCGGGTGGGCATGATCGGGGTTGGGGCATATGCCAAGGCCATTCACGTTCCCAATATCCAGAAGCTCGACGGAATGCGCCTGGACGCCATCGCCAGCAGAGGCGGCGCCTCCGCCGCCGCGGTCGCCAGAAAAGTCAAGGCCCGATATGCCACTTCAGATGCCGCACGCATCTTTGACGACCCGGAGATCGATGCGGTGGTCATCTCCACGCGCCATGCCAGCCACGCCGGTCTAGTCAAAGCGGCGCTGGCCGCGGGAAAGCATGTCTTTGTTGAAAAGCCGATGGCGACGACGATCGCTGACTGTCAGGCCATTGCAGAGGCACAGGCCCGCAGCGGCCGCATCGTCAGGGTCGGCTTCAACCGCCGCTTCTCTCCCATGCTGCAGGCCATGAAAAGAGCGATCAGCGAAGGCCGGCGCCTCTTCAACATACGGGTCAATGTCGGCGCGATCGGCTCGCACTGGTCCAACACGACCGAAGAAGGCGGCAGGCTGATGGGCGAAGGGGTGCACTTCTTCGACCTTGCCAACTGGATGATGGGCGCGGAACCGGTAGCGATGACGGCGCAGTTCCTGGGCAGGCCGGATGAGCTCAATCCCGATGCCAGCATCAGCCTTCGTTATGCCGACGGTTCAGTAGCCAACATTGTCTACGTCACGGTCGGTCACACGGCACTCGGTAAGGAATATTTCGAACTGTTCGGCGGGGGCCGTTCGGTTGTGGTGGACGACTACAACAGGATCGCCGGATATGGCTGCAGCGTCTCGGTCTCGCGCAGGCACCGCGGCGACAAGGGACAGCTAAAGGCCATGGAGGAGTTTTCCCGGGCCGTGCGCACCGGCGAGGGAGGCGAAGGCGCGGACGTGCGCGCCGGCACCTATGCCACCGCGGTCGCAGCGCTCGCAATTACGGCCGCGCGGGAGGGGCGGGAGATCGAGCTTGGGGCGGCACTCGCAAGGACGGAGGGGACTGCATGAACAAGGAGATCAGCAACAAAGCCGCGCAGGACAGATGGAATCAGCGCGCCGTTGGTGCACAGCGCGCGAGTGCGCCGAGAGGCTCCCGCGAATATTTCGATCAGATAGAACGGCATCGCTACGGCTATGAGACTCCATTTATTAAGGATCTTCTCCTGACCGATCTGGAGGGGAAAAGCGTTCTGGAAATCGGCGTAGGCAACGGCATTGACGCATCAGTGATCTGCGAAAGGGCGGATTCCTATGTGGGTATTGATATTACCCGCAATCATCTTGATCTGACGGAACAGAACCTGAAGCAGAAAGGCTTCCGGAATTTCTCCTTGGTGGAAGGAGACCTGACGGAGTTCGACTTCGGAGAAAAAAAATTCGATGTCATCTACAGCTTTGGCGTGATGCATCACATCGCACACGAAGAAGATTTTCTTAAAAGAGCGAAGAGCCTCCTCACGCCGGATGGCGAGATGCGACTGGCTGTGTACTCGAAGTGGAGCTTCTTCAATGCATATATTTTGGCAACATGGCTTGTTCGTAACCGATGCCGAGTCAAATTCAACCTATGGCAGGGGCATTTGACCGACGCATCGTCCTTCGACAACCCTATTGTTGTCAAAGTTAGATCTAAATCACAGTATAAATACTTACTTGAGCGGAACGGATTTGTTATACGCAAGTACTATAAAAGAGGATTCGTTCAAAGATACATTCCTGTTTTAGGAAGATTTCTTCATCCTAATGGATATACATTAAATCTACTTGGATCTTTATTTGGGTGGTACCACATATTTATTGTTAAAACAAGATAAGCGGAATTATGTGTGGTATACTCGGAATCCTGAACATTGAAAACAAGGCTCCTATCGAGCAGTCATTGCTTGAGGCCATGTCCTCGGCCATGGCTCATAGAGGGGCGGATGGCAGCGGGGTATGGCTGCAGGAAGATGGGCAATGCGGCCTCGCACATCGG
>QGUU01000463.1 GCA_003242525.1 Pseudomonadota bacterium
CTGTCGGCCTCCGCGCTCGCCAGGCGCGCCGGGCTGGATTCGACCGCCTTCAACAAGTCCAAGCGGCAATCGGCGGATGGTCGTCCGCGCTGGCCGTCCACCGAGTCCATCGCCAAGATCATGGAGGCGACCGGCACCTCGCTTGAGGAGTTCATGGCGCTGGTTGAAGGTCGCGCCGGAAACGGTGCATTGCATGCCGCCTCATCCCGCCTGCCGCACCGGCCATCCACCGTGCCTCTGCTGGGCTTTGCCCAGGCAGGCGCCGGCGGCTTCTACGATGATGCCGGCTTCCCCCAGGGACAGGGGCTGGATCTTGTGGACCTGCCGGCCGGTGCGAGCGAGAGTGCTTATGCGCTGAAGGTGCAGGGCGATTCCATGCTGCCGCTCTATCGCAACGGAGACGTGCTGATCGTGGAGCCCGCCGCTGCGCTCCGGAAGGGAGACCGTGTGGTCGTCAAGACCCGCGGGGGTGAGGTCATGGCCAAGATACTCGGTCGCCGGACCACGGAGGTCGTAAGGCTCATTTCCCTTAATCCGGACCATCCGGAACGTGAGCTTGCGACGCAAGAGGTGGAGTGGATGGCGCGCATCATCTGGGCGAGCCAGTAAGCATGCGGGCCGCCCACATCGCCTTCGGCGTGGCGGCGGTCGGCATCACGGCTACGCTGATCGCAGCCGCCGGCAGGATTGCCGCTACGCCGGTGGATGTCGTTGCCGATGACGGGGAGGGGATCGAAGCCCCGGCTGAAAAGTCCCCCTCGACCGGTTTCGGGCAGGACGGGCTGGCGGCGCCGGACTTCTCTGGCCAGCCACCGGCTCCGCCCCCTTTGGCTTCGGCGCGGCCGGTCGCGCCCGAAACCATCGTCAGGCCCGATGTGACCACCACCGAATTGGAGAGGATTCAGCCTCGCCCCCCGCTCAGCGAGCTTGCACTTGCGGCTCCGCCCAAGGTTCCGGAGCCGGGCGACTTAAAGGGTGAACCGCTGTTTCGCCCCATCGCGATCGCCGCCGGACGAATGGAAGCCGGAGGCTACATCATTGCCATTTCCGGCCTTGATATTGTGGAGCCGGACGAGACCTGCACTGATGCTCGGGGAAAATCCTGGAGTTGCGGCGCCGCCGCGCGAACGGCCTTTCGGGCCTTTCTGCGCGGGCGTGCATTGCAATGCACCTCTTCCGACAAGGTCGACGGCAAGTCGATAACCACCTCTTGCAGCGTCGGCCGGCAGGATATCGGGGCATGGCTGGCGGAAAACGGCTGGGCCCGGGCGCTGCCGGCCGGACCCTATGTCGATGCAGGCGAGAAGGCGCGAAAGATGGGCAAGGGCATTTTTGGTCCTGCCCCCGATCTTTCCGGCCTGGCGCCGCTACCTCCGCCGGTCGAGGCACAACCGGCGGATTCGTCCATCCTGGATCTGTCGGGCACCGCGGCTATGCCGCCAGATCTCCAGCCAGAGCCCGTTCAATGAGCGTGCAGGTTTCCTTGGTACCGTAGAGCGCGGCGAAGGAGCCGAAGCGAGGCCCGCGCTCCTGGCCGATCAGGACCTGGTAGATCATCTGGAAGAAGGCCACGGACACGCCGGGTCCCCCTTCAGGCGACTGCCTGGAGGGATCCTGATAGCGCTCGATCCTGCGTGCCACGTTGAGCGCGGCATTCTGGATGGCCTCTCCATCGGCATGCGCGGGCATCGCGGCCAGGGCCTTGGCGAGATCTGCGAGCGCCTTGCGCTCCACCTCATCCGGCGCGCGATAGCGCTTCTGGGGCTTCACGAAATCCTCGAAATAGCGGATTGCATAGCCGGTGAGCCGATCCAGTTCGGGGTGCGTCGCTGCCGTCACCCCCGGCGCATGGCGCGAGATGAAGCCCCACAGGACATCCCGGTTCTGCGCATTGGAGGCGCTGACAAGGTTGAGCAGCAACGCGAAGCTGACCGGCAGGTCGATCGCCGGCGGGTTGCCGTTGTGGATGTGCCAGACCGGATTGCCAAGCCGCTCCTTCCAGCCCTGCTTCGGGTAAGCAGCAAGGAAGGCGTAATATTCATCGACCGCCTTGGGGATGACGTCGAAATAGAGCTTTTTCGCCTGCCGCGGCCGCTGGAACATGTAGAGCGCCAGGCTTTCCGTAGGTGCGTAAGTAAGCCACTCGTCGATGGTCAGGCCGTTGCCCTTCGACTTCGAGATCTTCTGCCCATGCTCGTCCAGGAACAGTTCGTAGACGAAATGTTCCGGCGCGCGGCCTCCCAGGATCACGCAGATCTTGTCGTAAATCGCGGCATTGGTCTGATGGTCCTTGCCGAACATTTCGAAATCGACGCCGAGCGCAGCCCACCGCATGCCGAAATCCGGCTTCCATTGCAGTTTTACCGCGCCGCCGGTCACTGGTAGCGTGGTTTCGGTGCCGTCCTCGTCATCGAAGGTGATGGTGCCGGCCTTTGCGTCAACATGCTTCATCGGAACGTAGAGGACGCGCCCCGTCTTCGGCGAGATCGGCAGGAAAGGGCTGTAGGTCGCCTGCCGCTCTTCGCCAAGTGTTGGCAGCATGACCTCCATGATCTCGTCATACTTTTCGGCGGCGCGCAGAAGCACCGCGTCGAAGCGGCCGGACTTGTAATAGTCCGTGGCGCTGGCAAATTCGTAGTCGAAACCGAACGTGTCGAGAAAGCGCCGCAGCATCGCGTTGTTGTGGTGGCCGAAGGAGGGATAATCCCCGCCAAAGGGATTGGGCACGACAGTGAGCGGCATGTGGAGGTAGTTTTAAACAAATTTAAGGTGCCAAAGA
>QGUU01000464.1 GCA_003242525.1 Pseudomonadota bacterium
CACCTTTGACCCCCGTGTGCGCTGGCGGAGCCCTATCCGGGGCGGGGGCCGCGCATTCCCAAAGGTCGGATAGTCGATGGTGCCGGTGCGGTAGCCGGGCCGCGCAAGCCTGAGGCCCAGATCGGCGTCCTCGGTCACGTTGCACGGATCCCAGCCTCCGACTTCCTCCAGCACCGCGCGGCGGAAATGGTTGGACGTGCCGCCGAGCGGCAAGACAAGGTGGCGGCGGGCGAGCCAAGGCAGTATGCCTTTAAACAGAGCTGAATACTCGAAGCCGAACATCGCCGAGATCCAGCTCTCGTGCCTATTTGAGATGACAAGCGGCGCCTGCAGGCAGGCCAGCTTCTCGTCACCTTCGCGGAACCGCTCCCACGCTTCCACGAGCTGAAAGGGATGGGGTCTGTCCTCCGCGTCATAGAGCACGAGGAATTCTCCGGTCGACATGGGCAGCGCGTAGGATAATGCCTTGGGCTTGGTGCGCGGGCCGCCCGGCGGCACCTCGATGACGTCGATATAGGAGCGCAGCTCCTGTGACCGGATCGCGGTGAGCGTTTCCTTGTCATCGCTCTCGCAGACCAGCTTGATTTCCAGCTTGCTGCGTGGCCAGACGAGCCTCCCCAAGGCGACGAGCAGGTCCGGCACGACCTCGGCCTCCTTGTAGAGGGCCACGAGAACCGTATAGACCGGCATCTCTTCAGTGCGCACGGCCTTGGTGAGCGCCGGCCGAGGTGTCTCACGCACACTATGGCCGACGACCATACGAAGCGTGACGCAACCCAGAAACAGTATCGAAAGGGCACCATGCAGCGCCAGCAGCGAGGTCATTGGCGCCATGAGTAGGCCTGTGATCAGAAGAACGGTGAAGGCGCCAAGCGCCACTCCCTGCCAGGCATTGAGGACGAAACGGGCCGAAAGGTGCGGCATTGCCTCGAACAGCCCATTTACGGCGGTGCGCAGCAGGGGTTCCCGAGCCCGCAGCTGGACCGCCCTGCGCAGTTCCGACGGCGGCACCATCCGGATATGCTTCGCCACACGGTCGTGACGCTGCAGAAAGCGTCGCATCGCCGGGATGTCCAGCCGGTCCGGCGCGATCAAAAGCACGGTTTGCGCCCCATCCGCGGCGACGGCTTTCAGCACGCCGCCCGGGCGGCGCAAAACCTCCATACAATGGCGCTCCGGCATGAAAAGACTTTCAGGCCGGACCTTGGCCATGAATTCGATGCCCAGGTGTTCAGCAAGCGTGCGAAAGAGCTCCCGCTCTTCCACGAGCCCTGATGCCATCAGCTCGACCTGAAACGGCACGCCGGCCAGCTTGGCTCGCAACTCCACGGCATGTACATCCCGCTCGGCCACTCCGAGTTGCGTAAGAATAGGCTGCCAATCGGTAACGTTGGACGGAGCGTAACCGTGGCTGTCCATTGCTTGAGGCGCATTGCGAGAGTGATCGCGCGCAGCGTTCGACACACCCGCACCGCCCATTGTAAACGGGTTGGGAGACATGATCTTCATACGGTGCTGAAACGGCGGAGAATAGACCGCCTTAGGAAGTGGTCGGAACGAACAGGAATGTTCCGCTATAAGTGGTATGGATATACCCGCTGATTTCGAAGTTACTTGTGCACCGGAACAATCGCCGGTGGCTAGTGGCTCCCCTTGGCATTCGCCAGCCCCCCAAATCAATTACCGGCGGGTCCCATCCTCACAGACCCCACGGCCCATCTTGATAGACTATCTCGAAGACGTCAATGCCTGGTTGCAAACGAAATCGATTGCAATCGTTTCCTGCTTCGTGCAGCGGCGTTATAGGATTGATTCAGGGGAGATCAGAGCGATGCGTCCATTGGCCGCGATCCTGGCAAGCTTCATTCTGGCCGCGGTAGCGAGTGGCGCCAGCCGGGCGCAGACCGTGCCCGATTACTGGGACGAAAGGCAGGGGGTCGCAAAGGCCGAACTTGAGATTGCACGCCTGCGGTTTCTTACGACGACGGATTTCTTTCCTTTCAGCTTTCTCGATGCGCAAGGCCGGCTGAGCGGGTTTCACCTGGATCTGGCGCGCGCCATCTGCATCGAGCTTGATCTTCTCGACCGCTGCCAAATTCAGGCGCTTCCCTTCGATGAACTCGAGGCCGCTCTTGACGAGGGGGAGGGGGAAGCTCTGATTGCCGGCCTTTCAATCACGAGGCGAACGCGGGTGACACTTTTGTTTTCGCGTCCCTATCTTCGCTTTCCCGCGCGCTTCGTGGCCCGAAGGTCGGCGGGTTTCGCCGAACCCATTTATGAACAACTTGCCGGCCGGCGGATCGGCGTCATGGCGGATACGGCCCATGAAGCCATGCTGCGCGACTTCTTCCCGCAAATGCGCCCGGTGACCTATTCCGACCGCGAGCGGCTGCTTGAGGATGTGGCCGACGGTACGATCGACGCGGTTTTCGGCGACGGCATGCAGCTTTCGTTCTGGCTGGCGGGAGAAGAAGGCCGGCACTGCTGTGCCTTTACGGGCGGGCCTTATTTCGCGCCGGAATATCTGGGCCAAGGGCTAGCTGTCGCTGTGCGGCATGACTTGCCCGATCTCGTCACCGCCATTGACTATGCGCTGCAGGAGATCGAGGCAAAGGGAATCTTTGCGGAACTCTATCTGCGCTATTTCCCCGTCGGATTTCACTGACCGAAGGGATATTCCCGCTAGGTGAGCAGAAACCGCCCGCAGGTTAGCGTAGTTAGGCTAAGAGGCTGATTCATTCTAATAGGTCAAATGGTGGAGCCAAGGGGAGTCGAAC
>QGUU01000041.1 GCA_003242525.1 Pseudomonadota bacterium
CTTCGCCTCCGGACGTCATGGAGACACCTTCGAGGACCATTCTGGATGCGTTCCCGGAAATCCCCGTCCAGCTGAGTTCCATGCCCTGATTGGCAAGAAGGGCCTTCAGCCGCTGGGCAACCACCGAGGTATCCTGCGCATGGGCCGGTGTCAGCAGGGCAGTCAAGACAAGTGCGGAAAAGGCAAGGTTGGAGAAGGCAGGGCGGTAGAAATTCATTTTGTGCTCCGGATGATGCCTGAAACTGGCGTGTCGCTGCCTCTCGCATGTCCCCTGAACAACTGGACCGGAAAAAGGCATCCACGCTAGAATGGTCGCAAAACGCAGAAAAAGGCAATCGGACACCTATGGCACGCAGTCCCAATCGTGCTGCCCCTTGCCGCGAATCGCCCTCTCGGTTAGTCCCGACCCATGGGAAAAAGCCTTGTGCCACCTGGAAATGGTGGCGACGATCACATTGAGCCGATCGACCTGAAGAAGGCGCTCGAAGAGCGCTATCTTGCCTATGCCCTGTCGACCATCATGCACCGCGCCTTGCCCGACGTGCGCGACGGGCTGAAGCCGGTGCATCGCCGCATCATGCATGCGATGCGGCTTCTGCGCCTCAATCCCGACCAGGGTTTCGCCAAATGTGCGCGAATCGTCGGCGAAGTGATGGGTAAGTTCCATCCGCATGGCGATCAGTCGATCTACGACGCCTTGGTGCGACTGGCGCAGGATTTTTCCATGCGCTACCCCCTGGTGGACGGCCAGGGTAATTTCGGCAACATCGACGGCGATAATGCCGCGGCCATGCGCTACACCGAAGCGCGCATGACCGACGTGGCGACGGAACTTCTCGCCGGAATCACCGAAGACGCGGTCGATTTCCGCCCGACCTACAACGAGGAGGACGAGGAGCCCGCGGTTTTGCCGGGTGCCTTCCCGAACCTGTTGGCCAACGGTTCTTCCGGGATTGCCGTTGGCATGGCGACCTCGATTCCGCCGCACAATGCCGCCGAGTTGCTGACGGCAGCGCTGTACCTCATTGATAATCCGCAGGCATCCGTAGCTGACCTGATGGCGAGGACGGATGGAGACGGGCTGGTGCAAGGGCCGGATTTTCCTACCGGCGGCATCGTCGTGGACAGCCGGGCCTCCATTCTCGAAGCCTATGAAACAGGGCGCGGCGGTTTTCGCGTCAGGGCAAAGTGGCACCAGGAAGATCAGGGCAGGGGAACCTGGGTTATCATCGTCACTGAAATTCCCTACGGCGTGCAGAAGTCGCGGCTCATCGAAAAGATCGCCGAGCTTCTTTTGGCGCGCAAGCTGCCGCTTCTGGAGGACGTAAGGGACGAAAGCGCGGAGGATATCCGAATCGTCCTCGCGCCCAAGAGCCGGACTGTTGATCCTGGTCTGCTGATGGAATCGCTGTTCAAGCTGACTGAGTTGGAGAGCCGGTTCCCCCTCAACATGAACGTGCTTTCACGCGGCAAGGTACCGAACGTCCTCTCGCTGAAGGACGCGCTTAAGGAATGGCTCGACCACCGCCGCGACGTGCTGATCCGCCGCTCCAGTCACCGTCTCGCAGAGATTGAGCGCCGACTTGAGGTTCTGGGCGGCTATCTCATCGCCTATCTGAACATTGACGAGGTGATCCGCATCATTCGCGAAGAGGATGAGCCGAAGCCGGTCATGATGGCGCGATGGGAACTGACCGATATCCAGGCCGAGGCCATTCTCAACATGCGGCTGCGCGCGCTGCGCAAGCTCGAAGAATTTGAGATACGCAAGGAGTTTGACGCGCTGTCGGAGGAGAAGAAGCAGATAGAGGCGCTGCTTGGCTCCGAGCCGAAACAGTGGGGGACGATCAAATGGGAGATCGGCGAATTGCGCAAAAAGTTCGGTCCCGAGACCGAACTGGGCAGGCGCCGCACCCAGTTTGCGGAGGCTCCGGAGCACGATTTGTCCGAGATTCACCAGGCAATGATCGAGCGGGAGCCGATTACTGTCATCGTCTCGGAAAAGGGATGGCTGCGCACGATGAAAGGCCATCTTTCCGATTACTCGACGCTGTCCTTCAAGGAAGGCGATGCACTCAAGCTTGCCTTCCACGCGCAGACAACGGACAAGATCCTGATCTTCACGACCGGCGGCAAGTTCCACACCATCGGCGCGGATCGGCTGCCCGGCGGGCGCGGTCATGGCGAGCCGATCCGCATAATCGTGGACATGGAAAACGATCAGGACATCGTCACGGCATTCGTTCACGACCCCGAACGCAAGCTGTTGCTGGTTTCCTACCAGGGCAATGGCTTTGTCGTGCCGGAGGCGGAGGTTGTCGCCAATACCCGCAAGGGCAAGCAGGTGATGAATGTCAAGGCGCCGGACGAGGCCAAAGCCTGCGTGCCCGTAAATGGCGATCACGCGGCCATAGTGGGAGAAAATCGCAAGCTGCTCGTCTTCCCGCTTTCCGAAGTGCCGGAAATGTCGCGCGGCAAGGGAGTCCGGCTGCAGAAGTATAAGGATGGCGGGGTGCTCGACGTAAAGACATTCGCCATGGCCGATGGCCTCTCCTGGCAGGATTCGGCCGAGCGCACCTTTACCCGCAGCCAGGCGGAACTCCTGGAATGGATTGGCAGTCGAGCAGGCGCTGGCCGCATGGTGCCGAAGGGGTTCCCGAAGACTGGCAGGTTCAGTTGAGGTGGCGGTCGAGGTCCGGCGATAAGTTCCGGGCCTGACGGCGGCACGGGCGCGTTTCAATCGTGTCGGGGAGGTGCGCTAGCCCAGGGCAGCGCTCTGGGAGGCGGACAGGGCGGATCGCTGGTAGCGATATTCTAAGGCTATGCCGCCCCAGATCAAACCCATCAGCATGTACATGTGGCGCCAATGATCGGTGTCTATCACGCTTCCCAGGGCGATGTGGCCGAGATAGACGACGTAGGCGCAAAGCACATAAGGCTGCCAGGGCCTTTCGCGCAGCAATAGGCGAAAGCCGGCCGCCACGGTCCATATGGTCAATGTCAGGTAGCTGACGAAGCCGATCCAGCCATAGTCCATCAGCGCCTTTAGCCAGATGTTGTGCGTGTCTTCGCCGTAGGTCTGGCCGAAGACCAGCGGTCCGATGCCGAGGGGCTTTTCCAGCGCCAGCAGGAAGCCGATGCCATAGCGGGCGAAACGGCCGAGCCTTGCAGAGTCGTAGTCCTGAGCCAGTCTGGCGCGGCTGGCCAGCATGTCGGCGACGCCGGGAATCTGAAGAACCACGAGAATGGCAGCTACCAGCAACACCAGGGCAGCGATCGTCATGACGGTAATGCGCAGCCGGAACAGGCTGCTTCGGCTGCGCAGGAACAGCGCGCCGGTCAGCAGGATCGTTGCGAGGCAGAAAAGACCCCAGGCGCCACGCGAGAAGGAAAGGAAGATGCCGCCGACGATGATGAGCAGCGGTACGGCGACCAGCGGCATGCGCGACACCGGCCCGGTGAGCAGAACATATAGCAGGTAGATGCCTGGCAGCGCCAGGAACGGACCGAACACGTTGGGGTCTTCGAACACCCCTGCCGCACGACCATATTTTGTGAAGATTTCCGTTCCCGGCAAAAGGCTGAAGTAGCCGATGATGCCGGCCAGCGAGGTCAGCACCGCCGAAGCCACATAGGCGGTGAAGATCAGCCGGTAGAGCGCCGGCCGCGCTTCGGTTACGGCGGCGAAAAAGACGGCAGTGAAGGCGAGGAACAAGGACACGGCCAGATAGAGCGGCGTGTCCATGAGATCGTCCATCTGCGTCATGGCGATCATGCCGCCGATGTTGAACATTACCAGCAGTACAAGCAGGGGCGACGTTGCGCGCGAAATCCTGAGGCCGAACAGCGCCCAGATCGCGATCAGTCCCGTCATGTAGAGTTCATAGGGTGCCGGCTCGTTGATGACGAAGCCGGACAGGAAGACGCCAATGAATATCGCGGCCGAGGTGATCAGGTCGATCAGCTTGGCGTTGACGGCTGCCGGGGAGATGTCATGCGGGATGGCGCTCAATAGGCGTTTTCCGTGTTGAGCAGCCGAAATGGCGTCAGGATCAGGATCTTCAGGTCAAAGAGGATCGACCAGTTCTCGATATAGTAGAGGTCGTACTCTGTCCGCCTGCGGATCTTCTCCTGGGTATCCATCTCGCCGCGCCAGCCATTGATCTGCGCCCAGCCAGTGACGCCGGGCTTGACCTTGTGACGGGCGAAATAACCGTCGACCACTTCGTTGTAGAGCAGGTTGTGAGACTGGGCCGCAACGGCGTGAGGCCGGGGACCGACCAGCGACAGGGAGCCGAACAGGGCGTTGAAGAATTGCGGCAGCTCGTCGATCGACGTCTTGCGAATGAAGCGGCCCACGCGGGTGACGCGCGGATCGTTCTTCGTTACCGGATTTCTGGCCGTCGGGTCGCACTGGTCCACATACATGGAGCGGAACTTGTAGACCTCGATCACCTCATTGTTGAACCCATGGCGCTTCTGCTTGAACAGGACGGGCCCCTTCGAGTCGAGCTTGATGGCGATGGCAGTCGCCACCATGATCGGCGAAAAGATGATGATGCCCAGAAGCGAAAAGACGATGTCGAAAGCGCGCTTGGCCACCGAATCCCAATCGTTGATCGGCTTGTCGAAGACGTCGAGCATCGGGACTGAGCCGATATAGGAATAAGCGCGCGGCCGGAACTGGAGCGCGCTGGAGTGCGCCGAGAGACGAATATCCACCGGCAGAACCCATAGTTTCTTCAGCAATTGAAGCACGCGCTTTTCAGCCGTGATCGGTAGCGAGACGATAAGCATGTCGATGCGCGCTATGCGGGCGAATTCGATGAGTTCGGAGACAGTTCCGAGCTTGGGGTAGCCGGCCACGATGGGCGGGGAGCGGCGGTCGTCCCGGTCATCGAAGATGCCGCAGATGCGGATGTCATTGTAAGGCTGCTTTTCAATGGCGCGGATCAGGGTCTCCGCAGCCTTTCCTCCTCCGACGATGACGGCGCGCCGCTCCATTCGGCCGTCGCGCGCCCAGCGGCGGATAAGCCGCGAAAGAGCCAGCCGAAGTCCGAATATCATGAGTAAGCCGACCCCGAACCAAGCCGCGAAGAGGGCGCGGGAATAGGTTGCTGAAATCTTCAGAAAGAAAGCGGCGAGCGCCATCAGAGCGAAGGTGCCGGACCAGACAAGCAATATCCGGCCGGCATTCTTCATGGGCTGCATGAGGGCAGCGAGCTGGTACTGGTCGCAAACCTCGAGAAGCAAGACGGCGAGCACGGACGCGGCCGCAATGGCCGCGGCATAAGCCCAGGGCAGATGCTCGAAGAAGCCCAGATACCAGCAATAGATCGCAAGGCCGGACAGGAAAAGCAGGCCGCACTCCACGAGCCTCAGCACGCCGCTGACCAGGACCGGAGACATGGTGTCCTTCCGGTATTGCGCGGCCACCCGACGAGCCACCTCGTTGATGCCGGACGACGCCTTGTCATCCGCCGGCATCTCAAACTTGCGTACGGACGCTGCAGAAAAGCGATGGGCTGGGTCGATCTCGTTCATGGGAGCTCACAATGCTTCTTGTGCATAGCAAAGGAGAGCTAAGAAAGGCTTGAAAATGCCCGTAGATTTGAAACGGCCGCGGCGGCTATTTCGCCAGCGCGGCGAAATAGGCCTTTTCGATTTCGGCGGCCATGACGTCTGCGCCGAAGCGTGCCCTCAGCGTGGCTGCCTTCGGCATCATCTGCCTGTAGGCGGGCAGGTCCGAAAGCGCGAAGCTCATCTTTTCGCCGACCGCTTCCGGGCTGGGTTCGACAAGTGCGGGCGAGTCGATGCCGAAAATCTCGGGAATGCCGCCAACGGCGCTTGCGATCAGGGGCTTGCCGGCGGCAAGCGTTTCCAGCACGATGTAGGGCATGGCCTCGGCCCGCGAGGGAACAACAACCAGCCGGGCCAGCTCGAATGCCGCCCGTGCAGGCATTGGTGGCCTGAACCGGACACGGTCGGCAAGTCCCATTGTTTCGACCTGGGCCCTGTAGCGCGGCAGGTGCTCGCCATCTCCCACCATGACGGCGCTTAGCCGGCGGTTGAGTGCTGCTTCTGCGCGGGCGAACGCTTCGATGAAAATGTCCGGCCCCTTCAGATCGCGCATCATGCCGATGTAGAGCAGGTCGGCAGCATCGGACCTGTCAGGTACAGGTTCGAATTCAGCCGCGCGCAATCCGTTATAGACCAGAATGTTCGGGATCGGCGGCTCTCCGACCTTCCGGCGATACGCACGGCGTTCGTAGTCCGAAACGAACATTAGGCAATCGGTGAAGCGTGCCATCGAACGCTCCAAGGCAAAGAACACCTTGCCCGTCAGCGTGTTCTCGTCATAGTGCAGGCTGCCGCCATGCGGTGAATAGAGGCGGGCAACGCGAGACCTTGAAACCCGCAACAGTGAGCCGAACAGACGGGCATAGGTGCCTCCCTTGGCTCCATGGCCATGGATGACGTCCGGCTGCAATTCCTTGATTATCCTGTAAGTGCGCCAGGCCGAGACAAGATCGCCCGGTCCGATATGCCGCTGCATCGGCGTACGCTCAATGCCGAGAGCAAGCTGTGGGCGTATTGCGTCGAAAAGCCTTTCCTCGAAGTCCCCGCCGGTGGTCGAATCGCACACGATACCGACCGAGTGACCGGCAGCGACCTGTGCATCCGTCAAGTCGCGCACGTGGCGAAATATTCCGCCTACCGGCGATCTGAAGCAGTGCACGATTCTGAGCTGCCCGACCACGGTTTCAGAAAAGGCGTTCACGCACGTATACGGTGTCGCCCGGCATCAGCGGGTCCGATGTCCGAACCCGGCCCGTCATTACCTTGCCGTTGATGTCCCGCGTGACGTCGACGCTCTCCTGGTTCGCCCGTGGAGAGAACCCACCGGCGATGGCCACTGCCTTCTGGACGGTCAGCCCAGGCACGTAGGAGTACTGGCCTGCTGCGCCGACTTCGCCCATGACGAAGATCGGCCGATAGCGGTCGATCTCTACTGAAACATCGGGCTCGCGCAGATAGCCCTGGCGCAACTTGGCGGCAATGGCGGCTTCGAGTTGCTGGGTCGTGTGGCCGCGCGCAGGGACCGCGCCAACAAGCGGGAAGGAGATGTAGCCGGACTGGTCAACGCTGTAGGTGTTGGTCAGCCCGTCCTGTTCAAACACCGTGACACGCACGCGATCCCCGGCGCCGAGCCGATATGGCTCGTCCAGGACCTTGTGAAAGGCAGGAGGAACCGGACGATAGCTGGAGCAACCGGCGGCGAAGGCGGCGGCAAGAAAGATGCTGGAAAGCAGGGCGGTTCGTCTTTTCACCAGGCACATACCTTCGGCTCTCTGCATCCGCAGGTGGAGGTTCGGCATCCGTTATTGGTCCGTTAGGGTTAATGCCCGGTAAAGGTTACCGTCGTCAGCGGCTCTGCGGCCGGTGTTTGCATCTCCAGGAGACAAACCGCTTTAACCCGCAGGTTACCATAGTTGTTTACGGTGCAGCCCGGCCCATCTGGGAGCAGGTTGCATGACACCGGTGCAAAACTCGGCGGATCTCGACGTAGACCTGAGGCATCTCTTCGCCAGCCTCGCGAGAAATTGGCTGCGCATTCTTCTGGTCGCGCTTGTCGTCACGGGTGTGGCGCTGATGCTGGCCTGGGCAGCGACACCGAAATACAAGGCCGAGACGCGGCTTATCATCGAGACGCGAGAATCGGTGTTTACCCGCCCCAGTACCGCCCCGGACGCCGATCGCCCCATACTCGACGAGGAGGGCGTGACCAGTCAGGTCGAAGTGATCTCGTCGACGGATATACTGAAGGAAGTGGCGGACAAGCTTGACCTGGCGAAGCTGCCTGAGTTCGACGAGGCGCTGGACATGTCGCCCGTGTCGCAGCTCCTGGTGATTGCGGGCTTGAGGAGCGATCCCAACGAGGTGCCCGTCGAGGAGCGCGTTCTCAAGGCCATGCGGGAGAAGCTCTCCGTGTACCGTGTCGAGAAGTCCCGGGTCATCGTCATCGAGTTCTCCTCGGAGGATCCGCGTCTTGCCGCCGAAATACCCAATGCGATTGCCGATGCCTATATCGCCGCGCAGGGCAATGCGAAGCTGGAATCCAACGCGGCCGCGACCGAATGGCTGGCGCCGGAAATCGCGGACCTGTCGAAGCGGGTCAAGGAAGCGGAGGCCCGGGTGGCCGAATACCGCGCCCAGCATGGCCTGCTGATCGGACAGAACAATTCCGTACTTTCGACCCAGCAGCTTTCAGAACTTTCCAGCGAGCTTTCCCGTGTGCGGGCAAGCCGCGCCTCGGCTGAGGCGACCGCCGCTACGGTGCGAGAGGCGCTGAAGGGTGGCGGTTCGCTCGATTCCCTGCCGGAAGTCCTGTCGTCCAGCCTGATTCAAAGGCTGCGTGAGCGGCGCGTGCAGTTGCGCAATGAGATTGCCGACCTCTCGACGTCGCTGCTCGACAACCATCCCCGCATCCGTGCCCTGCGATCTCAGCTCGCCGACCTCGACAGCCAGATACGCGCCGAGGCGGAGAAGGTGCTGAAGGGCCTTGCCGCCGAAGCAAAGGCCGCGCAGGCGCGCGAGGACCAACTGACTGCCGATCTCAACAAGCTGAAGGCGCAATCTGCCGAGGCTGGGCAGCAGCAGGTCGAACTGAACGCACTGGAGCGAGAGGCCAACGCCCAGCGACAATTGCTTGAATCGTACATGACGCGTTACCGCGAAGCCTCCGCCCGCGAGGATCGCAACTACCTGCCTGTCGATGCGCGCATATTCTCGCGCGCCGTAACGCCGACGGAGCCCTATTTCCCCAAGATCGGACCGATCCTGTCGGCTGCCTTTGTCGGCACACTGCTCGTCATGAGCATCATCACGCTGTTGCAGGAACTGTTTTCGGGGCGAGCGATGCGCCCGGCCGCTGTGCGGCCGGTCGAGCCTGTTCAGGAAATCCCGATGCAATCACCCATGTCCTCCGAGCGTCCGGATATGCCCCCCGTCCTTCCTCCCGATATGGCCGTGGAGCCGGTAGCGGAAGAAGCGGAATCGTTCGAATCGCGGCTCGGCGAGATCGGCGTTTCCAAGGCGGCGGAAAAGCTGATCGAGAGCGGGGCCTCGCGCGCGCTGTTCATCTCGCCGGAAGGCGACGAGGCGGCAGCAAGCTCGGTGCTGGTGGCGCGCACGGTGGCCGATGCGGGCCTAAGAGTGCTGCTTCTCGATCTTACGGCGTCGGGAGCGGCTTCGCGCCCGATGCTGGACAGCGGGCTGTTTCCTGGCATTACGAATCTCCTTGCTTCGGAGGCGCAGTTTTCGGATGTCATCCATCCGGACTGCTATTCGGATTGCCACGTCCTGCCTGCCGGCACTGCCGACCCGGCACGGGCGATGCGCGCTGCGGACCGCCTGCCGATCATCATGCAGTCGCTCACCACAGCCTACGATCTGGTGGTCGTCGAGTGCGGCCCCGCCGATGCGCATGACATTCATCGCCTGGTCGGGGAGGGGACGGAGGTCTTCGTCAGCATGATCGAGCCGGATGACGTGGTGACGCGCGCAACGGTGCACCTGATAGAAAACGGCTATCCGGACGTGACGCTGGTGACCCCGGCGGGCCACAACAGGCCGGACGCACCGCTTTCGGGCCGCTCCGCGGCCTGACGGTCAGCCCCTTTTGGTGAGCACCGTACTTTTCCCGGCGATCCTGCGGATTCGTCTGACAAGGTTCCAGATGGCCGGACGAGCCTTTACCCAGCCGGTCAAGCGAGCCCTGCCTATGAGACACCAGACCAGCAAACGCCCCTTGTGTGTGAGCGGCAGCATAACGTCCCTATGCTGCGTCTCCAGATTGCACCAGTTTCGTTTATAGGGTTCGTCGCCCACGGAAAAATCATAAAGTTCCAGAGCGTTAGCGCAGGCTTCCTGGATATTTTCGTAGAACAGATATTCGCCCGGGCTATGCTGGGAAAGTTCGTCCTCTGCAATGGCGGCGAACTCGCAGATCAGCCTTCGCCCACTTAGGCTGGAGCCAGAGACAGCGCGGAGCTTGCCGGCAACCTCAAGCCCGTGCAGTACGAAGGGTGGCTCCTTTTCTTTCAGCGCATCGGCAAAAAGGGCATGAAAGAAGCCCCTGATTTCCGGGCCGCTGAAAACGTTGGCAATGCCCATCTTGCGAAAGCGTTGCTCCTTCATGTCGAAGAAGGCGTCCAGCAGGACGCGCACCTGGTCGGGGGTCCTGGCCTCATATCGGCGGAAGCCGCCGGCCGCCTCGAACTTGCGGGTCTGTGCGCGATGCTTCTTGCTCTTGCGCCTGCCATTTATCCGGCACAACACCTCGTTGAAGCCGCCCTTGAGGTCGACTGCGAGAGAAATGTTTGGGCTGGCAACGCCGGGAAGTTGTCCCAGCGGATTGGCTTTCCCTTCCAGATCGGGAAGAAGACGCTGAAGTGCTACGACGTCGACATCCGGGCGCGCCTCGGCAATGGCGTCGAGCAGCGGCTGTATCTGCACGGGGTCGGCGGTCTCAAGCCAGTTCCTGTCGACTGCGGGGAAATTGCCGTTGGCGTGGCCGCCTCCCATGAAACGGGCGATGCGGAAAGGGCCGAGACGAACGACTTCCAGGGCGAGTGCCAGCACGGGGCGCTGGTTCGCAAGAAGCATGGCAAGAATTCCGTCGGGATGAACCCGGCTGATCCAGTGCTTGACCCACAGCCCGCTCTGTGCGGGCGCGTGTATTGCCTCGGCTGAAAACGCTTCATAGCGAGCAAGCAACTCGTTGGATGGCGCGGCGGCGGTAGCCGTTATCGACCCGGATGTCGCGGAACGGTCCGCCCTCTTGGCGGCCAGAGGCCCGCGAGTACCGACCGACGCGGCCGAGTCAGCCATCCTTCCTTCCCTGCTGCTAGGAGTACCTTCTGCGATTTGCGCGGCAAAGACCGGCGCAATGACGCTAGACGCAAAAGATGAATGAATGATCGACAGGAAGGCGCGCCCGGAGGTGGCGTGCCTCCGTCAGCCTTTTTGTGGCGGCTCGATGATTAGCCATCTGATGATCGCCATGGCAGGCAGAATCCACAGAAGGCCGCTGATCAGGAACTGTCTTTTATAAAAATTCCCAAGCACACGAGAACTA
>QGUU01000465.1 GCA_003242525.1 Pseudomonadota bacterium
CCGAATTGGGCCAAAACACGAAAAACCCCGAACCGCACAACCCTATTGCCCGTAGCCGCCAAGCCCTGCCGCTCGACATACAGGCGCGCCCTATAGCTGTAGACACTTTCATAGGCTTCTATGGATGTGAGATGGGCTTCATTGCCGGAAAGGATCCGGATGTCTCCCCCGGCGAAATCAATTTCGGGATGGGAATCCATGAAGTGGACAATCGCACGAGCCCAACCAGGCTGCACGACGCAGTCCGCATCAACAAAGGCCACCAGTGGCGCTTGCGCCACCGCAGCCCCACGGTTGCGGGCCGGTCCTGGACCCGGAATGTGCTCGATTTCCAGCCTCACTTCCGGAAAGGATTCGCACACCCCCAGCGGCGCCTCCCTCGAACCGTTGTCGACAACGATGATCTCCATGGCGACGCCGTCGGCGCGCTGGGCCACCAGCGCCTCGAGGCAGAGCGCGAGATCCTGAGGCTCGTTGAGATGTGGAATGACGACGCTCAGTTGCGGCGTCGGTTTCACGCTTGAAATATCGGCGGCGGAGCCCAAGGCGCAACCCTTTAATGTTTCGTCGATTTTCTACTTTATGGACATTTTATTTTCCAATGTATATGTAGAGGATGACAATACGTGATCTGTCGAAATCAGAAGCTAAAATAATAACTCTAAGTACTCCGTTATGCGTAATCGGCGGGGGAATTGCAGGTTTACTTATTGCCTGCAGAATCGCCAAAAGTGGCAGACGGGTGGTCCTGATCGAAAGCGGCTATACCTCCTTTGACGCGGACATCCATAAATTGAACGAGATCGATGACCCGACGGGCCGCTACACGCGCGCCCTGGACGGCCGTTTCCGCGGCCTTGGCGGCAGTTCTTCGCGCTGGGGCGGCCGGATGATCCCGATAAGCGCATACGAACTGGGCCCGCGCCCTGACATCGCGCAACCGGCCTGGCCGATCGATACCGAGATGCTCGACGACTATGAGCGCGAGATCGAGGCGATCTTTCAGATCGACAATAGCCCTTATGACAATAGCGGTTCCGCCAGGGTTGATCCGAATGGTCTTTTCCCCCGGGACGAAAAACACATCACCAGGCGCTGGGCCAAGTGTCCGGACTACAGAAACTGCAACGTAGCCACCCTGCTGGCAAAGCAGTTGAAGGATCTGAAAAATCTGGACATCTGGCTGGGAGCGACGGTCTGCGATTTCTCTCTCGACAGCGACCGAGGTCGCTTGAGAGGCATCGCGGCCCAGAACCTCAACGGCAATACGCTGAGCATCGTTGCAGACGACTTCATCCTTGCCGCAGGCGCCATAGAAAGCACGCGGCTACTGCATCTGCTGGACGCCAAGAGCGAAGGCCGCGCGTTTGCCGGGTGCCATGCGCTGGGGCGCTATTTCCAGGATCACCTGAAGGCAAAGGTGGCAACGATCAACCGGCGCAACGCGCATTTGACGAATCGCCTCTTTGCCTATCGGTTCGTCAATTCGACGCGGCGGGACCTGCATCTGGAACTTTCCGAGCACGCACAGCGGCAGGACGCTTCCGCCAGCGCCTTTGCCTACATTGCCATGGACCTGGCATCCAGCCCGCTCGCCGATCTCCGGCAGTTCCTTCGCGGCCTCCAGAAACGGGACGTCTCATCCCGACAAGTCCTGCAATTGCTCGGAAATGGCGGCTTTTTTGCCCGGGCGGCCTACTGGCGCTACGCAAAAGGCCAGGTGTTCATACCCGAAGACATCGATCTCGGCCTGATGGTCTGTGCCGAGCAGCTTCCGGTTGCAGCGAACCGCATCCGCCTGTCAGATAAAGACGACCGTTTCGGCATGCGCAAGGCGCGGATCGAATGGACCCCTACCTACGCCGAGGAGCACACATTCCGAACGACGATAAGGCACCTTGATTTCTACTGGCGAAACTCCGGGTTTGACCGCTTCTGCCCTCTGAAGCTGACGCCGGCGGCGGAGAATGCGGCAATACCAATCATCGACGACGCAGAAGCCTGTGCGCATCCATCCGGTTCCACACGGATGGGCCTGAACCCTCCAGACTCGGTGGTCGGCCCGGACCTGCGCTGTCACGCCGTCCCCAACATAGCGGTTGCCAGCTCTTCAGTTTTTCCAACGGCCGGCAGCGCCAATCCAACCTTCACCATCATGAAAATGGCCCTGTGGCTGGCAGATTCCTATCTTGGCGGTAAGGTCACTCCAAAGGCAGTGCTGGAACCCACTGCCTGAAGGCTATCCTCAAAGCGAGGGCGAGATGTCTATCTTCAGAACGAGAAGCCCAGACCGTGATCGAGACACCGATAGCCAGCGCTTTCACCGTCTGAGCAGCTTGCTCCTGACGCTCATCAAGGAGATGACGGACGAGCGCCAGGGCCTGGAGGCAAGGCAGCGCAAGACCAAGGACGATGCTGCCTTTTCCCTTCTCGCTTTGGAGGAAGAGGGCAGCGACCGCATCTCGGCGAGGGTGGACCAACTCACCACTTCCCTCATTCTGGCCACCCATCGATTGAAGGCACTCGACGATCAGATTGAGTTCATGAACCGGTTGCTCGGCGAGACGATCGCATTCGGGCAAAAGCCCCCCTCCAATCCCGGCGGGGACAAAGCCCGCCTCGCCTGATGCCGGCCGCGTTCCGGCTCAACCAATCCATCATCAAACGTAGCACCCCCCTACCCGCAAGGCTTAGCTCGTCAAGCGTAACCTGTCCCCTGCACGCCTATGGTTTGTCTATCGCGTGTGCGGTCCGCCGCGGGAA
>QGUU01000466.1 GCA_003242525.1 Pseudomonadota bacterium
ACGGCCAAGACGCTTGCCGTGATGGTCCTGGCACTGCCCGTCATCGTGCTGAACACCTACAAGGCTGTGCGCAATGTCAACGAGTCCCTGCTCGACATGGCGCGCTCCTTTCTCGGTACGCGCTGGCAGACAGTCACCAGGATCGTCATTCCTGATGCCAGTCCGGTCATTTTTGCGGGCTTGCGCCTCGGCGTGGCCGCCGGTTTCGTCGGCGTGGTGCTGGCCGAACTTCTGATCACGCCGACCGGTATCGGCGATCTGATCACTTTCCATCGCTCGCGCGCCGATTACGCCGAGATGTACGCCACCATCGCCTCGATCATAGCCCTTTCAACCCTGACGCTGGTTTTCCTGCAATGGGTCGAATTGCGCATCTTCAGGCCCGAAAAGACGAGAGATTAGAATGCCTACGACCCTGTTGCGGAAGGAGGCGCCGATGGCCGCCGAGTTGGTCAGCCCCGTTGATGCGATCGTGAAGGTTCGCGGCATCTCCAAGAGTTACGGCGATGTCGAGGCGCTGCGCGACGTCGACCTCGACTTTCCGCGCGGCAAGCTGACCAGCCTGCTCGGGCCCAGCGGATGTGGAAAGACGACCCTGCTGAAGATCATAGCCGGCCTGGTGCCGAGGGACGCCGGAACAGTGACCGTCAACGGCAAGCAAGTGGATAAACCTGGACCTGAGCGCGCCTTCGTCTTCCAGGATTTTGCGCTGATGCCGTGGGCCACGGTGATGCGCAATGTAGCCTTCGGGCTCGAACTGCGTGGCGTCGCCAAGGCGGAGCGCGAGGAAAAGGCCCGGCATTTCATTGCCGAGGTAGGGCTGGCCGGCTTCGAGCGGAAATATCCGCATGAGCTTTCGGGTGGCATGCGCCAGCGCGTCGGCCTTGCCCGAGCGCTCTGCGTCGATGCCGATGTGCTGCTTCTGGACGAGCCGTTTTCGGCGGTGGACGAGCAGAACCGGCGCAAGTTCCAGGAAGATCTCATCCGCCTGCGCACAAGCCAGGCCAAGACGTTCATCTTCGTCACGCACTCTATCGAGGAAGCAGTCTACATTTCGGACCGCATAGTGCTGCTTTCGCCACGGCCGGGCCGCGTGTCACGCATCATAGAGCCCCAGATCGACCGCTCGGGAGACCCCGACCGCATCCACCGCAACCAGCACTACCTCGATACGGTGGAGGAGATCTGGCAGGGGCTGAAACAGTATGTGGAATGAGCCATGACCCTTTTCGGCTACCGCATTCCGATGATGGCCTCGCTGCTGGTCTGGTTCGCGGCATGGGAGATCGTCGGCCGGTTCGACCTGATTTTCATTCTTCCGCCCTTCAGCCAGGTGCTTGCAGCCGCTGTTGAGCTGGTGCAGACGGCAACATGGCAGAGCGCCACCGTCAGCACCCTGCGCGCCTTCGTCACGGGCATGGCACTGGCGATCCTCGCCGGAATTCCACTTGGCGTCCTTATGGGGCGCTTCAAGGTTGCCGACGACCTGCTTGGCATGTGGGTCAATATCTTTTCCAGCGCGCCGCTCTCGGCAATCGTGCCGGTGCTGATGATCCTTTTCGGCTTTGGCGAGAAGACGATCGTGGCTTCCGTCTTCCTTTTCGCCGTCTGGATTATCGTGCTCGACACCCGCGCGGGCGTTCGCCACGTCTCGCCTTCGCTGATTGAAATGGCGCGCTGCTACGGTGCCTCGCGACCCGCGCTCTACACCAAGATCGTCATGTGGGCAGCGCTGCCGGAAATCCTCGCCGGCATCAGGCTGGGCCTGATCCGCGGCGTCAAGGGTGTCGTCATCGGCCAGTTACTCGTCGCCATAGTCGGCTACGGCGCGCTGTTCGAGACCTTCTCGCGCAATTTCCGCATGGCGGAATTCTGGGCGCTCACCCTCATCCTCTTCGCTTTCGCCCTCATCGTCGCAGACCTGATCGAGCGAGTCGAAGCGAAAGTCGAATTCTATGCAGGAGCAAGACAATGAGCATGCACGGCGCTGCCGCGAACTACGTCATCGAACCGGCCGCAATCCCGGCCCTTCCCATCGCCGGTTCCGACAGGATGTTCCCGGTTCGCCGGGTCTATTGCGTCGGCCGGAACTATGCCGCGCATGCCATCGAAATGGGCCATGACCCTGACAAGGAGCCGCCCTTTTTCTTCCAAAAGAACCCCGACAACCTCAACACGACGGGCGAATTTCCCTATCCGCCGGCCTCCAACGATGTGCACCATGAGATTGAAATGATGGTGGCGTTGAAAAGCGGCGGCAGGGACATTGACCTTGGCAGGGCGCTTGACTGTGTCTATGGCTACGGCGTCGCCCTCGACATGACACGGCGCGACCTGCAGGCAAAGGCCAAGGACATGGGCCGGCCCTGGGAGATCGGCAAGGCGTTCGAGGCCTCGGCCCCCTGTACACCGCTTGTATCGGCCAGCGAAATCGGCCATCCGGATCACGGCGCGATCTGGCTAGACGTCAACGGCGAACGCAGGCAGTCGGGCGATCTCAACCAGATGATCTGGAAGGTTCCGGAGATGATTTCCTATCTCTCCGGCCTGTTCACGCTTACGGCGGGGGACGTCATACTATCGGGAACGCCCTCCGGCGTCGCTGCGGTCCAGCGCGGCGATGTCCTCAAAGGCCATATCGACGGGATCGGCGATCTCGAGGTGCGTGTCGTATGACGCCGCATTGACGGACCTCAGGGTACCTCAAGCGGGAATATTGCCATTGGTTGGGTCTTGCCTGTCAATCGGGTGGTGCAGAGG
>QGUU01000042.1 GCA_003242525.1 Pseudomonadota bacterium
TTGGTTTCCGCTCGCAAGGTGGCCCAGAAAAAAAGGGGATTTTGGGTCGGCAGGGCCCCACCGGCCTGGGCGCAGGCAAGGTCGACACGGCCTACACCGCCATGAACAATGCCATCGACGTGATCGATGACATCAAGGCGAAGATTCTGCTCGCCAAGACCGCGAGTGCTGAGGAACGCACCAAGATCCAGAGCGAGATTGCCTCCATGCAGGCACAGCTCATCGACAACATAGGCGGAGCGTCCTATGCGGGTGCAAACCTGCTGAAGACGGATTCCAGCTCGACGGACGACACGCTGCGCATCATCTCCTCCTACAATCGGGATTCCACTGGCGCGGTCGTCACAGGGTCCATCGACATCGAATACAAGAACATCCGCCTCATCGATGCCATCAGCGCCAAGACCGGCATACTCGACAAGGCCGGTTCGGCCTCGAGCGTTTCGCTGCTGGACCTGGATGTGACCAACCTTTCAGCCATCACCGGTTCGGGTACCGAGGCGAAATTCGACAATTTGCTGACTGACATTGAAAAGGTGCTGGCGGCGATGACGACGGCGGCCTCCGAGCTTGGCGCCGCAAAGTCGCGCATCGACATGCAGAAGGATTTCGTTTCCAAACTGATGGATTCGATCGACCGCGGCGTGGGCCAGCTGGTGGACGCTGATATGAATAAGGAATCGACCAGGCTACAGGCGCTGCAGGTCCAGCAGCAGCTTGGTATCCAGGCCCTCGCGATCGCCAACTCCAACTCGCAGGCTATCCTCGCCCTGTTCAAGGGCTGACGGTCGGTCGACGCTACCTGATGCATGGGCCGCTCGCCGGAGCGGCCCATTTCATTTTCGCACAAGCTTCACGCTCTAGGCTCGCCCGGCCAGTAATGCGGGAGCCGTGAAGCCGTGCCGGAGCAATTGCAGACCATTATTGCCAATCTGAAGTCTTTTGGCCCCAAGCGCCTCGCCATAATGGCAGGCATCACTGTGCTGGTGCTGGCCGTGATCGGGGTGGGTGCAGTCTACCTCAACAGGCCGGCCTACGAGACGCTCTATGTGGGGCTCGAACGCTCGGACGTGAACCAGATCGGCATGGTGCTTGGCGAAGCCGGCATTTCCTTTGACGTGGGCTCTGACGGCACCAGCGTCCTTGTCGCCGCAGGAACCACGGCCCAGGCGCGCATGCTACTGGCCGAGAAGGGTCTGCCGACAAGCGCCAATGCCGGTTACGAGTTGTTCGACAATGTCGGCTCGCTCGGCCTCACCTCCTTCATGCAGCAGATCACCAGGGTGCGGGCGCTCGAAGGTGAAATCGCACGCACCATCCAGTCCATATCCGGTGTCAAGGCCGCGCGCGTCCATATCGTCCTGTCGGAACGTGCAAATTTCCGCCGTGACGAGCAGAAGCCCTCGGCCTCCGTGGTCATCCGCTATTCCGGCATCGACGCCGAGAAGACCGCAATGTCGATCCGCCATCTCGTGGCTGCGGCCGTGCCCAGCCTCTCGGCCGACAAGGTCACCGTCCTCGATTCCTCGGGCAACCTCCTGGCTGCGGGCGACGACCCCTCCAACACGAGCGCCGCCCGCGCGCTGGGCGTCGAGCAGACGGTGGTGGCGCAGATCGAGGACAACATCCGTCGTGCCCTCTCACCCTATCTTGGCCCGGAGAATTTCCGCGCCTCGGTAAAGGCCGATGTCAACACCGACGCGCGCCAGATCGAGGAAACCATCTTCGATCCCAACTCGCGCGTGGAAAGATCCGTGCAGTCTGTCCGGTCCAATGAAGCCACAAACCAGACGCAAGCCTCCACGCCGACCACGGTAGAGCAGAACCTGCCGGAAGCCCAGGCGGCTGCAACGGAGGGTCCAAAATCATCCTCCCAGAACGACCGGAGGGAGGAAATCACCAATTACGAGATCAACTCCAAGAAAATTGCCACCGTTTCCAACGGCTACACGCTCACCAAGATGTCGATTGCGGTCGTGGTAAACCGGCATAGGCTTCAGGATGTACTTGGCAAGGACGCCACGGCCGACCAGATCGCCGAGCGTGTGGCCGAGATCAGGAGGATGGTCGCCTCTGCCACGGGCTATGACGAAAATCGCGGCGACGTTATCGACGTCTCTGCGGTCGAGTTCCTCGAAGGGCTGGACGGCGAACAGGTCGCGGGACCCGGCCTGCTGCATTCGGTCAGCCGCTATACCGGCACCATGATCAATGCGGCAGCCTTCCTCGCGGCGGTCTTCCTCGTCGCCTTCTTCGGGCTCCGGCCTATGGCCAATGCACTCATCGCAAGGCCTGGCGCCGAGCCGAGCTTTGAAGAGGTTCAGCGTTCGCTGCCGACGCCAGACCCTGCCGCAGCGCTGGAAGGGCCTGATGCAGCCACGGCGGCGCTGGCCGCGCCGTCAAGCCAGAACTCGATTGACGATCTGCGCAGGAAGCTCAAGCCCGCCCCGCGGGAGCGGCTTGCGCGCATGGTCGATCTCAATGAGGAACGGACCGCCCAGATCCTGCGCAAATGGGCATCAACCCAGCAAGAAGCCGCCTGATGCGCGCCAACGCACTTTTCGACCTCCTGCCGGACTTCGGCACGTTCCAGACCCGCGCGGAACCCTTGGCGGAGCCGCCGCACCCGCCACCGGTCGAGGAGCCGCCCGTTGATACGGATGCACTCGTCGCCGAAGCTGTTGCCACTGCGACCGCTGAGCTGGAGGCACGGCTCGCGGCCGAGCATCAGGCGGCGCTCGAAGCGCAACGCCAGGCCCATGCCGAGGAAATCGAGGCGCTTGTCCTGTCGCTGGGGGACGAAGCCGGCAAGAAAATCGCCTCTTCCCTCGAAGCGCTCGAAGAGCGGGTCGTCGCACTGATTTCCGGCCAGACTGCACGGATGCTCGCGACCGTGCTGGCCGGCGACCTCCAGCAGCGGGCCATGTCGGCGCTGGCGCGAACGGTACGCGAGGCCATGGACGATGCGGAGGGCACAAGGGTGCGGGTAAGTGGGCCTGCTTCGCTCTATGAGTCGTTGCGCAACGCCTTGGGAACACATTCCGAAAGACTGGAATTCACAGAAGCACCGGGCTTCGATCTGGTCGTAACCGTTGACGATGCCGTGTTTGAGACGCGCATGGCCGAATGGTCGCAGGCACTGTCGGAGATTCTGGCATGACCCTGGCGGACAACTCGGATCGCAAGCAGGAAATCATCATCGTCCGGCGGGGCCACGACGATGAGGACGAAGGGCGCCACGGTGGCGTCTGGAAAATCGCCTTTGCCGATTTCATGACGGCAATGATGTGCTTCTTTCTCGTCATGTGGCTGATAAATGCCGCCAACGAGCAAACCAAGTCAGCGGTGGCCTCCTATTTCAACCCGGTCCGACTGATCGACCGCAACGCCAGCCGGAAGGGCCTGCAGGATCTGGGAGATGGGCCGAGATCTGTTGGCCTCACCGCGCAAAAGCCGGAAAAGGACATGGATCGCGTCGGCCATCAGGGCGATGACGACGCCCAGATGCCCCAGGCGCAGCCATACACCGAAGGATTGCCCAAACCCACCGAAGCGACGGATGCCCGCCTATTTTCCGATCCCTATGCCGTTCTTTCGGAAATCGCCACCAATACGGGAATCCTGCAGAATGTGAGCGACAAGGGCGAAGGGGGCGTACAAACCTCCGGTCCCGCTACGGGCGCCTCTGGCGGCCAGTCCTATCGTGACCCGTTCTCGCCCGACTTCTGGTCGCAGCAGCAGGCCTCCCCCGCCGCCGAGGCGAGCGCGGAGCGCGCCAGGATAAAAGGCGAGCCTGCGACGCCGGAGGACAGGATCGCGAAGGCCGACATACCTGAGATCAAGGCCGTTCCATCCGCCTCCCCGCTCGAAAACGCTCCCCTTCAGCCCCTGAACGACGAGGCGCTGAAACCGACGACAGGCGACCGGAACCATGACCTGCCGCCGGCGTCGACCGAAACAAAACCGGATGAGAAGAAGCCGAGCGACGCAACCCAAAGAGCGGCAGCGGAGATTCAGCGCCAGCTCGCCGAGGCTTTCAAGGAAGACCGGATAGGCGCCGGCATCTCGGTTGAGGCAACGGACAAGGGCGTGGTCGTTTCCGTTACCGACCAGTTTGATTTTGGCATGTTCGAGATCGGCTCGGCAGTGCCCCGCAAGGAACTGGTGCTGGCAATGGAAAAGATCGGCCGCATCGTCAACGGCCATAAGGGCAGCGTCGTCATTCAGGGTCATACCGACGCTCGGCCGTTCCACTCCGAAACATATGACAACTGGCGGCTCTCCACTGCCCGCGCACACTCGGCCTATTACATGCTTGTTCGCGCTGGCGTGGACGAACGCCGTATCACGGAAGTTTCCGGCTTCGCCGACCGCCGGCCCAAGGACGCCAGGGACCCGTTGGCAGCCGTGAATCGCCGTATCGAAATCCTTTTGGAGACGGACGGATGAAACGGCCCGTCCGGTGTTGCGCCATCGCCTTCGCCGTCATCACGGGTGGAATGATAACGCCCGTTCTGGCGGGAGAACGCCTGCATCCCTACCAGATGGTGCGTTCGCTGCAGTTGGTGCAGGACCGGATAGCGGCCGGTGATCATGCCGCCATGCCGATGCAGGCAAAGCTGCTGGAAATGATCGACGCCCGATTCCGCAAGGCGGCAAGCGACGACTTTGAAGAGCCCCGCAACGTGCGCGCCCTGCTTGTCTTCGGCATGAGCGGGGGCAATCCGGCCACCGTCGCGGCCACCGTGGCACGCGCCAGACTGGCGGCAAGCGAACAATCGCTCGCTGCAGGCGTCGTCAGTTATCTCAATGGCCAGCCGGCCGAGGCGATCAAGGCACTGGAGCCGATCGATCCGGTGAGCCTGCCTGAAGAACTGGCCGCCTTCGTGGCATTGGTGAAAGGATCGCTGCTTGCCCCGGAGAGGCCGGTGGAAGCATTGCGCCTGCTCGACCACGCCCGCCTGCTAAGTCCCGGCACGCTGGTCGAGGAGGCTGCGCTTCGCCGTTCTGTCGGCATCGCCGTGGACATCGGGGATGCCTCGCGCTTCCTGCTCGCTTCCACCCAGTATACGGCGCGCTTCCTGCATTCGCCCTATGCCAGCCAGTTTGCCGACGCCTTCGTGTCAGGCGTTATCGCGCTGCATCTGTCGATCAACCTGGACAGGATCGCCGACATTACCGCCATGATGGATGCCGAGCGGGAAAAGGTCATCTATCTGCGCATCGCCCGCCGCGCAGCGATCGACGGATTGACCGAACTTTCGGCCTTCGCCTCGGCAAGGGCCGAACAGGGCCGAGACGGCAAGGACAACCGGGACGATCCCCGGGCGTTGCTCTACGCCAGCCTCTCCTCAATGACCTCGGCCACGATCGAGGAGCTCCGCGCGACATTGAAGAAAATAGATCGCAACCAACTGTCGGATGCCGACCAGGCCCTCCTCGACGCAGCCATGCAGATCACCGACGAAATTACAGCCATGCCGAAGGCTCCGACAACCAGTATCGGCCCGGCCTTGCCGAAAAGCCACGCCGCATCCATAGCCGCACCGGCTGAGGAGCCAGCCTCGGCAGCCGCTGCCGACATGGCCGACATTTCCGACCTTCCTCCGGTCGAGGGTGCTCGATCGGAAGAGTTGCCGAACGAAACGCCGCAAATGGCCGAAACGGGAGAAGTCCCGGACGCGGCTTCAGACCGACTGGATGCGAATCCCGCAACCGACGACAAGGCATTGTCAGCCGGGGCGCCCTCCCCCGACGGCACGGACGAAGCCATCGTCCAGACCCGACGCAAGCTCGACCAGATCGACCAGTTGCTTGGAGCATCGCCGCTATGACAATCGCAATTGGCAGCACACCCATCGAAACTCCTGCGAACCGGCCAACCAGAAGCGGCGGCGCCGGGCATGATGGCCAGGCTGATGACGCGCCCCGTTTCGACGATCTGGTCGAAGGTTCTGGCAGCAGGCATGCAAAACCCCTCGCAGGCGGACCTGGCCGCAAGGATAATGCAGCCAGGCTTGGCGGCGGTAACGCAGACAGCCCTTCCTTGAGCCCTCCTGCTGACGGGTCGCTGGATGAGGTGCTTGCCAGCGACCAAGAACACGGTCCCCAAAAGACCCGGGCTGACAGGCGCGAGAGGCATGGCGATGAAACGAGGGAGCATTGGAGCGACAGCGAGCACACGACCACCCTGCCGCTCCGCGACCGCGCCCCGCTTTTCGCGACGCTGAACCAGCTCGGGCAGCGCGGCGATGAAGTGTCATCGGCAGGCATTGCCGCCTCCCTTTCCGCTCAGGCAGCAGAGTCACCGGACGCAACTGTCGCATCCTCAGGGCGACAGGCGCGCAAGCCCGGTCTTGATGGCTCCTTGCTTCGCTTTGCCACGCAGGACACAGGCGATGCGCTCGACGGGAAATTGCGTGATGACATGGGCCGGCCTGCCATAAAGTCATCCGGCACCAACGAAGAAAGGCTTCTGGCCGGCAACACCGACAAGGGAAGTGAAATGCCGGAGAAGGCGCGGGCGCCGCGCTCCCTCACCGCCGAAAAGGAAACGCGCAACTCGGACGCTGCCCGGTATGGCCCGGATCGGCCCCTAGCCAAGCCCGCCACTGTCACGCAGGACCGGGCTTTTCCCGCACCCGCCGCGCATACGATGAGCCCCGCGACCGCAAGGGTGATCCAGGCACTATCCGCCGGCAACAACCTCGCTTCCGTCATACCTGCTTCGACAATTCAGCCGCCCGCCACGATCGCCCCGGCGCATATGCTGAAGATAGAGCTGCACCCTGCCGAACTGGGGATGGTGGTGGCGAACCTGCGCCTTTCCGGCGAGCAACTGTCAGTTGAACTAAGACCGGAAACAGCCGAGGCCTACCGCCGGCTGGTTGCGGATTCCGAGGTCATCGCCGGATCGCTGAAAAGACTCGGATTCGATATTGACAGCGTCACGATATTGCAACCTTCGCTTGCATCAACCCCGGCGGCCCGCTCGGATGCGACCCATCTCGGTCCATCCTCATCCATGGTGGGTCGCGATGCCTCGCAATTCCAGTCGGGCACGCCCGGCGGCCAGGGCGGCGGCTTCAGCGGGCAGCAATCAGGAAGGAATGGCGGCAATGAGCAGGCTTTCGACCGCCCTGCACCGGCACATCGCGAGCGCGCTGGCGGCGGGCTTTTTATCTAGCCTGGCTACGCTCTCCGCCCACGCTGCCACCAATCCGTGCGAAGCGGAGATCCTGCGGGCGGCAGATCGCTACGGCATCCCCGCCGGCATTCTCTACGCCGTCGGATTGGCGGAGACGGGGAAGAAAGGAAGCCTGCAGCCTAACGCCTTGAACATTGAGGGAAAATCCGTGTTTGCGCGGTCCCGGGCGGAGGCCTTGGCCGAATTCGAAAATGCGCGGCGGCAGGGAAAGAAATTGATCGATCTCGGCTGCATGCAGATCAATCACCACTATCACGGTGCTGCGTTCCGCAGCGTTTCGGAAATGCTCGATCCGCGCCGTAATGTGGACTATGCGGCGCGTTTTCTCGCCAGCCTGCACGCACGGCACGCGACATGGTCGATGGCCGTGGCACGCTACCATGCCGGACCGAACAATGACCCTGCGCAGAAGGTATATGTCTGCCGGGTGATCGCCAACATGGTCGCAGTCGGCTTCGGCAAATGGACCGACAATGCACGGTCTTTCTGTCGCCCCTAGGTTGTATTCTCCTTCTCGCACCCGACGACACCCCAGCGGTGCCCTTGGCCGTTTCTCTGTTCGATGACAGGAGCGAAACGGCTTCCGACTCCCAAGAAACTATCCGCAAGATTTGACGGTTGTCGCCGATTCCTCACAGCGATTACCCATTGTTGCACAGGGGCACAAAAGTTGATTCGGAGGGCGGGCCGATGATCGTGATCGTAGACGAGCGCGAGCTTGTAACCGAAGGTTACAGTTCGATGTTCAACCGCGAGGGCGTTGCGAGCGCGGGCTTCGCGCCGGATGAGTTCGAGGAATGGGTTTCCAGCGCGGCCGACGATGATCTGAGGTCCGTACGCGCCTTTCTCATCGGCGACTCCTGCGAAAGCAGCGTTTCACCCCGCCAGATCCGCGACCGCACCGGGGCACCGGTCATCGCCCTGAGTGAGCAGCCTTCCCTGGAAAACACGCTCCGCCTGTTTGAAGCCGGTGTGGACGATGTCGTGCGCAAGCCGGTCCATATCCGCGAACTGCTGGCCCGTATCACGGCGATCCGCCGCCGGGCGCACGAGGACACCGAGTTCACCGAAATCGGCGCCCTGCGCATCTTCATGGATGGCCGCGATCCGGAGGTGAATGGCGAGCCTTTGCCGCTACCGCGTCGCGAGCGGCGCATTCTGGAATATCTCGCCGCCAATCGTGGCAGGCGCGTCACCAAGACCCAGGTCTTCAATGCCATCTATGGGATCTTCGATGAAGAGGTCGAAGAGAACGTGGTGGAGAGCCACATTTCCAAGCTGCGCAAGAAACTGCGCGAAAAACTCGGCCACGATCCCATCGATTCCAAACGCTTCCTTGGCTACCGGCTTGTCGCCTGATGCGCACGTTCGATGGGCCCGTGCACCGCGCCAGCCTCGCGCAAGACAGGTCCGCTATTCTCGTGCTCTCTAGCACGGGATTTGAGGAGACGCTTCGATGAGCTTGTACGGAATGATGCGGACCGGCGTTTCAGGAATGAACGCCCAAGCCAATCGCCTCTCGACCGTCGCCGACAACATCGCCAATGCCGATACCAACGGCTACAAGCGTTCGTCTGTCGAGTTTTCCACCCTGCTCATGCCGAGCACTGGCGGGGCTTACAATTCCGGCGGCGTCACGACCACGGTCCGGTCCTCCATCAGTTCGCAGGGCGTGCTGCAATACACGACTTCGGTCTCCGATCTTGCCGTTGACGGCGAAGGTTTTTTCGTCGTCCGGGATTCCAGCGGAACGCCGTATCTCACCCGTGCAGGCGCTTTCGTACCGGACGCGCAAGGCAGGCTGGTCAACGCCGCCGGCTTCCAGCTCATGGCATACAGCTTCGAAAACGGCGTGCCTTCGGCAACGCTGAACGGATTTGATGGTCTTGTCCCGGTGGCGATAACCGACGATGGCATGACCGCGACGCCCAGCACCCAGGGCAGGTTCAGCGCCAACCTGCCGGCAGGCGCAACCCCGGTGGCGGCGGGCGATCTGCCTTCCCTTAACGCCGCGGGCGCGCAGTACACCGCCAAGTCATCAATGGTCGTTTACGACAACCTCGGCAACAAGGTGCTGCTCGACGTCTATTTTACGAATACCGGTACGGGCACATGGGAGGTTTCGGTCTTCGACCAGTCCCAGGCCACGCCCGGAACATCATTCCCCTATACGGGCGGCGCGCTGGGTACCGCCAACCTCACCTTCGACATGACCACCGGAAAGCTGACAGGCGCGGTGGATAGCGTGTCCCTCACCGTTCCGAACGGAGCCGCCTTCACGCTCGACCTTTCCACGCTTACTCAGCTTGGCGCGGACTATACCCCGAGCGAGCCGACGGTAAACGGCAACGCGCCCAGCACCATCGACAAGGTGGAAATCAGCAAGGATGGTACGATCTACGCTCGCTACAAGGACGGCGCAGCCCGGGCTCTTTACAAGATTCCGCTCGCGACCGTCACCAGCCCCAACCAGTTGAACGCGCTCGCCGGCAACGTCTTCACGCAAAGCGCCGATTCCGGCCCCGTCACGGTGGGCTTCGCCGGGCAGGGCAAGCTTGGCGCCATTATTTCGGGCGCCCTGGAAAACTCCGACGTCGATATCGCGGAAGAACTGACGAACATGATCGCGGCGCAGCGCAGCTACACCGCAAATTCCAAGGTGTTCCAGACGGGTTCCGACCTGATGGACGTCCTAGTCAACCTCAAGAGATGAGTAGTACCCGATGGCGCGGGTACGCCACGGCTGAAAGACGAAAATGTCCCTGTCATCCGCATTAAGCATCGCCCAGTCGTCCCTTCTGGCCACTTCACGCCAGACCACGGTCGTCTCCCGAAACGTCGCGGATGCATCCAATCCCGACTATTCGCGCCGTATTGCGAGTATAGTCTCCACTGCGCCCGGCGCGCGCTCGGTCGACATCCAGCGCGTCACCAACGAAGCGCTGTTCAGGCAGAACCTCTCCGCCCTGTCAGCATGGGCGGGACAACATGCGCTCTATGGCGGCCTGGACGAGTTGAAGCTGGCCGTGAACGGCGTGGAAAACGCCTCCTCCGCCTCGACGGCCATCGGTGCGCTGCAGCAAGCGCTTCAGCTCTACGCGACGACGCCATCCAATCGCAATCTCGCCAACAGCGTCATCGACGCCGCACGCCGGGTCGTCCGCTCGCTTAACGACGGAAGCAAGGCGATTCAGAACTTCCGCGTCCGTACCGACAGTCAGATTGCAACCGCAGTCGGCGAACTCAACGCGCTTCTCGGAAAGTTCCAGGAGGTCAATATCGCCATAGTTTCCGGGAGCCAGTCCGGAAACGACGTTTCCGATGCACTCGACCAGCGTGACGCGCTGCTGAAGAAGATTTCGGAATATGTGCCGATCTCGACCTTCACGCGCGGCGCAAACGACATGGTAATCACCACGGCCGATGGAACGACCCTGTTCGAGACGATTCCGCGCACGGTCAGCTTCACGCCCAATATCAGCTATGCAGCCGGAATGGCCGGCAACGCCATCTATATCGACAACGTGCCGCTCGCCGCAGGTACCGGAGGCGATACGACCGCAGGCGGGATGCTGGCTGGCCTGCTGCAACTGCGCGACGGCGTCGCCTCGACGATGCAGAGCCAATTGGACGAGATCGCACGCGGCCTGATAGACGCCTTTGCCGAAACTTCGCCTACCCTGCCAGCTGCGGCCGGACTGTTCACCTGGTCGGGCGCGCCGGGAATTCCTCCCGCGGGAACCCTGGTCCACGGCCTGGCTGGACAAATCAGCCTTCATGCGGCGATGGACCCCGATGCCGGCGGCGATCCGACCCTGTTGCGCGACGGTGGCGCCAATGGCGCAGGCTATGTC
>QGUU01000467.1 GCA_003242525.1 Pseudomonadota bacterium
TTGCATGCCGGCCAGCGGCTTGCCGAACTGCTTGCGGTCGAGGCCGTACTGCCGGGCACGGTGCCAGCAGTCCTCGGCAGCGCCCATCACGCCCCAGGAAATGCCGTACCGCGCGCGGTTCAGGCAACCAAACGGCCCCTTTAGGCCGGAGACGTTGGGCAGCAGCGCATCCTCGCCCACCTCGACGTCTTCCATCACGACCTCGCCCGTAATCGAGGCGCGCAGCGAGAGCTTGCCATCGATCTTCGGGGCGGAAAGGCCCTTCATGCCCTTTTCCAGCACGAAGCCGCGAATGACGTCCTTGCCGTCTTCGCCCTTCAGCTTCGCCCAGACCACGAACACGTCGGCGATAGGAGCGTTGGAAATCCACATTTTCGTGCCGTTGAGGCGGTAGCCACCCGCCGTCTTCTCGGCGCGGGTCTTCATGCCTCCGGGGTCGGAGCCGGCGTCCGGCTCCGTCAGCCCGAAGCAGCCGATCCATTCGCCCGAGGCCAGTCGGGGAAGGTACTTGCGCCGCTGTTCTTCCGAGCCATAGGCATGGATCGGATACATGACCAGCGAGGACTGCACGCTCATCATGGAACGGTAGCCGGAATCGACGCGCTCGACTTCTCGCGCGATCAGCCCATAGGTGACGTAATTGGAACCCAGCCCACCATACTCCTCGGGAATGGTGACGCCCAAAAGGCCCGCCTCGCCCATTTCGCGGAAGATCGCCGGATCGGTCTTTTCTTCCATATAGGCCTGCTCAATTCGTGGCATGAGCTTGTCGGCCGCAAATGCAGCGGCGGCGTCGCGGATCATGCGCTCATCTTCCGAAAGCTGGTCATCCAGCAGGAAGGGGTCGTCCCAGACGAAGCTGTTCTTGTCGGCGGGGGCCATCAGTATCTCCGGAATAGGTGAAGTGCCCGGGCTTATCCTCCGGTAGCGGGAAAAATGCAAACTGAACCGTCTGTGCCAGAAGCCGCCAGCTACCGGCTCAGACCATGGCCGAAAGCGCCTTCAGAAAAGCGACGATCTCCTGGTCCAGGGTATCGTCGACCGGCTCGGGCTGGGAAGACATCTTGGCAATGACCACCTCGGCTTCCGGATCGACATACAGCCATTGGCCATGAATGCCGATGCCGCAAAAGGCGCCGTCGCCGGTCTGATACCATTTGTTGCGGTAGCGTCCGCCCGGAAGGAGGAAAAGCATCGTACCTCGCCGCCAGGCATTGCGGTCACCCCCCGTTGCAACCGTATCCCGCACCCAGGCTTCCGGCACGATGCGACGGCCGTTTGCGGTGCCGCCCTGCCGCATCATTTCGCCAATGCGCGCAAGATCGCGCGGTGTAACCGAGATGCCGCCTGCCGTGCGAGCCTGCCCCACCATGTCGACGGTAATGGCCGCCGCGCTCCTTGCCTCTAGCGGCCGCCACAGCCTCTCCCGCATAAGGTCGGCGAAGCGTTGCCCCGTCGCCCGCTCCAGTATGATGCCGAGCAGGTCCGAATTGGGCGAGCGATAGCGGAAGGTCTGACCATGCGGTTCCGGCAGGCGCGGCAAGCTCATCAGGAAGGAAAACAGGCTTTCCGTGCCGCCTCCCGGGTTCCACAGCGTTGCCTTGCGGTAGCGACCATAGGCGCTGTCCGGGTCCGTGTAGCTTTCTTCGATGTCAACCGAAACGACCATGTCGAGCACATGTCGCACCGTCGCGTCGCCATAGGCCGAATTCGCGGCCTCGGGCACGTAGGCCGTCACCGGCGCTTCGGGGTCGAGCACGCCTTCTCCTTCGAGAATACCGGCAATGATCGCCGTGACCGACTTACTGATGGAGAAGATCAGGTGACGCGCGCCGAATTCCATATGTGGCGCCAGCCAGTCGCCGACGATCCTGCCGCCCTTCATGACCGTCAGCGCGTCCGTGTCGGAACGCTTGAGGAAATCGCCAACGGTTTCCGGTCCATGCTCGCCGAGCGTGACCTGCTGCGAAAGGAGGCCGTCCAAGTCGCGCACCGGCTCTTCCGGCGGAACTTCCCCGGCGGCGATCTCCGCGCTCGGCACCAGTTCGCTGGCATTCTGGAATGCCCAGCGGTTGAAAGGGCTGGAGCGCCAGGTGGCAAGCGTCACCTGATCGCGACGAAAACCGTGAAGCCGCTCGAAGCTGGTTTCAGCCGTCATCCTCATCCTCTCAAAAAAAACGGGAGGCCGTCGAGACGACCTCCCGCCATCGCTGATCATTACCGCTATTTCTGAATGTCAGTCCAGATGCGGGTGTAGAGTTGCTGCACTTCGGGCGAGCAGGTGGCGAGGAACTCGCCCGCCTTCTCGAATTCGGCCGGAACGGTGAGTTCTGGCGCATCCTTCATCTCGTCCGGCATGTATTCCGTCGAGCCCTTTATGCCATTTGCGTATTTCGCAAAGGCAGAGATCATCGCCGCGTTTTCGGGGTCCATGATGAAGTTCATGAACAGCTTGGCGTTCTCGACATTCTTCGCGTCCTTCAGGATGGCAACGCTGTCCATGAAGTATGGGAAGCCCTCCTTCGGATAACCGAACTTGATATCCGGGTTCTTGATGCGCGAGCGCATGATGGCGCCGTTCCAGTAGAAGACGGCCGCATAGTCTCCCGCCGGCAGCTTCTCGGTCACGCTGTAGTCCATGGCCAGCCATTTCGGCTTGGCCTCGACCAGCTTGTCACGCACTTTCTTCAGCAGTTCCTTGTCGTCCGTGCACCAGTCGCCGCCAAAATACTTGATCGTGGCGAAGAGCACGTCGGT
>QGUU01000468.1 GCA_003242525.1 Pseudomonadota bacterium
ATTGAACGCAGTTCAACCAGATTCGATCGCACCTGGAGCAGGTTGAAGCCCCTGGTCGCGAGATGCGAGGGGAAGATAGCACTCGATTCATTGCCGTTCGATATGATCCATGGCTGGACGTCGAGCGCAGCACGCAACTGGCTGGCCATTCGCGCCCACAACGCCTTGAGATTGCGTTCCGCGATGACGTTGGCGAAATCGGACTGCGCCGCGGTAAGGATGCCGTAATAGGCGTAGAGCTGTCCGTAGGCGAACCAGAAACGGTCGTCTGCCCGCGGATCGAACCAGCCGGCATCTGAAGTTTCGATACGTGCGCGCAATATGTCCGAAGTTGAGCCTATGTCTGAAGCGATGCGATCCAGGAACAGCATGAGATTGTCAGCGCGCGGATCGAAGGTGGCGCGGCACTGTTCCAGGCTGGCGTTAAAGGCGAGCAGAGCCGCGATTGCCTCGCGATAGACGCTGGGCGTCGGGCGGGTCGGCCCCCGCCAGCCGATATACCATGCAGTCTCGTCCCAGGCGAGCGCGGTGCGCGCTTTCTGCAGGTTCTCGTCGATCTGCGAGGTGCCGCGCACGCGGCCCAGCGTATCGACGAGTTCGGTGGTGGTGCGCCGCAATACCTGATTGATGCCGAGCTGGAATGCCGCCTTGTTGTCAAAGAAGGGCGTGCGGCGCCACTCCAACCCGAAGAAACCGAGCTTCGAAAGGAGCGTCGAGGATATCCAGGCGTTGCGGTTGATGTTGAAGTCGACAAGGTCTGCTGCAACAGCGGCAATGGCGGAGGGCTTGCAACTTGTCTGCTGGGCAGCCGCCTGGCCTTGCGTTCCGTCCGACTGTCCCTGCGAAACGGGCTCACCCGCCCCGGCGGTATCGGCGGCGATCTCCGCGGCAGGGTAGTCCGGATTGAAGTCGTTCCACCATTGCGTCATGTAGATGAAGCGCAGGTAGAAGCCGAGAACGACGAGGACGATCAGTCCCACGACGACCCTCAAAATCCAGCCGCGGCTGGTGTACCAGCGCCCGGCCCACATGAAGGGCCACAGAAGGATGCCTACCAGGAAGCCGATGCCGCGCCCGACCCACTGGAACAGGCGAGTGAAGAAATTCACGATCGGATCAAGCATGGTGCTCCCTCGTCATCCGCCTGGTCGCTCGGCCAGCCCGTAGAGGCGAGCACGAAAACCCGTCTTGTCCTTGAGATATGTGGTTTTGAGCATATCGACAACATGGGCGCGCCAGCCGGGTGAGAAGCCGTCCCAGTCGCGATAGAAGCCCTGCTTGTTGAATATGTAGCGCGAGACGAAATCGAACGGCACGAAATCGGAGATCAGCCGGTTTGTCAGCCAGGCATCCGGATGGTCCGGCCGGGCGCGCGCCACCAGAAAGCGCTGTCGGGGTGGTACTTCATCGATCTTCAACTGCCCGAATTGGTTGATCTCGCGCTTGGCGGCGTTGAGAAACGGGAAATTGCCGTCCTTTGCAATCAGGTCGGCATGGCTGTGAATCCATGTCTGCAGCCAGACCTTGTCCACCTCGGAAAGATTGCGCTGAGGGTCGGCATCCCGGATGAGACTGCGTACCACCATTTCGGCGCGATGCTCCAGGTAGCCGGATTGCTCTATCCAGGACGCGCGCGGCAGTTCGATGCGCCCCGTCGCCGCCAGGAACCTGAACACCGCTTCGGCGTCCCGGATGGAAAGATAGCTCACCTGCCATGGGCGCGAGCGGCGAAAGCCCGGTGCGGCCGGATCGGAGATGACCGTGGTCACGTCCGGGTCGATGAAGACATACAGACCGCCGAAGTGCGACGTCCAGTAAGCATTATGGCGGAAGATCACCCGATCGGGGACCAGAGCGTTCTCGCGTATGTCTCCGCATATCTTGGCTAGTTCCACCATGCGGTTCAGCATCGTGTCATCGCGCCAGGCGTCAGGCTCCTGCTTCAACCGGTCGACCAGCTTGCCCAGCTCGGCGGCTTTCCCGAGAACGTCCTCGGCCGACAGGACCTTGAACTCGACCTGGTTGATGGAAAGCAGGTCCTCGATATCCTCCACTTTCGATACGGAGTCCTCGATCTCGCCGTAGATGACGTCCTTGATCGTGAGCGCGTCGATGGCGCGCCGGTTGGCGCTCATGAACTCGAACATCAGTTGCGAGGTATTCGAGAACGCCGTGTGGACCACCGGCAGGTCGATCTGTGACGGCGTGAGGATGATGAAGCGGCGATTGATTCCGTTCGGATCCAGATAACTCGCATCGCCACATTCTTCCGCGATCTCCGGCGAAAAGCCGGTGCGGTCGATCTGGAAACGCGGCAGGGTCGTCGGGGTCAAGCCAAAGGCTGCGAGCGCCTTGTTGTAGCGTTCGATAAGATGAGGCTGATCTATGGTCAGAAGACGCCCATAGATCAGTTCGTTCTGCCGCAGGAGAGGACGGCTGGCGCTCATCTTCCCTCTTCCAATCCACGGGGGAGCGGGGAGCTAGGCATTCCACAACCCCTTCGCCTTCAATTCCTCCACCTCTCTCGCAGCCCGCTCGCGTAGCCTTGCGTCGCGCAGTATTTTCTGCACGGCAGCATCGTCGGAACGATCAGAATAACGGAACTCTGAATCAGCGTATCGGTTGATCTCCTGCATGACCATGTCCATGTCGAAGGGCCCCCGCAGCTCCTCGATCATCGCCTTCTTTTCATCGTAGGACTTGTGCAGGAAGATTTCGGGGTTCTCGAACCATTCGTCGGGCAGTTCTATAT
>QGUU01000469.1 GCA_003242525.1 Pseudomonadota bacterium
CGTGTTTCAACCAGGGTGTGTGTGGGGCGGGTTAGGTTTTGTTGAGGTGGCAGGGCATGGCGCTGCTGCACGATGTCCTGGGAGTTTAGCCGAACATGACGATGATCTTCGGAATCCCGGTCCAGGCGTTTCTCGGCCAGCTCCTGGTCGGCCTCATAAACGGCTCCTTCTATGCCATGTTGAGTCTCGGCCTTGCCGTCATTTTCGGCATGCTCAACATCATCAACTTCGCCCATGGCGCTCAATATATGTTCGGCGCCTTCGTCGGATTCCTTCTGCTGAAATGGTTCGGCATCGGCTACTGGCCGGCCCTGATCCTTGCCCCGCTCGTGGTCGGCCTGGTGGGCATGGCGGTCGAGCGCACCATGCTGTCGAAACTCTATAACCTCGATCCGCTGTACGGGCTGTTGTTCACCTTTGGCCTGGCGCTCGTGATAGAAGGCGTCTTCCGGTACTATTTCGGCGTGTCGGGCCAGCCCTATGCGGCGCCGGAACTGCTGTCGGGAGGCACCAATCTCGGCTTCATGTTCCTGCCCAACTACCGCGGCTGGGTCGTGGTTTCTTCCTTGCTGGTCTGCCTCGGAACCTGGCTCGCCATAGAGAAGACCCGGCTGGGTGCCTATCTGCGCGCGGCTACCGAGAACCCCAAGCTGGTGCAGGCCTTCGGCGTCAATGTGCCGGTGCTGCTTACCCTGACCTATGGCCTGGGCTCGGCGCTGGCAGGGCTCGCCGGAATCCTCGCCGCCCCCGTCTATCAGGTGAGCCCGCTGATGGGGTCGGACCTCATCATCGTGGTTTTTGCGGTGGTGGTCGTGGGCGGCATGGGCTCGATCCTGGGCGCCATCGTGACCGGTTATGTTCTGGGTCTCGCCGAAGGGTTGACCAAGGTCTTTTATCCCGAGGCATCCAACATCGTTGTCTTCGTGATCATGGCCATCGTGCTTCTGGCGCGCCCGGCTGGACTGTTCGGAAAGGACGCATGAGATGGCTGACCTGACCGCGACTGCTCCAGGTGCGAAATCGACTGGCAGGACAGAATGGCTGCTGGTGCTGCTGGGCGTTCTCGGGCTGCTGGCGGCGCCCTTCTTCGTGTACCCGATCTTCCTGATGAAGATCATGTGCTTTGCGCTCTTCGCCTGCGCCTTCAACCTCCTGCTCGGCTATACGGGCCTGCTCTCCTTCGGCCACGCCACCTTCTTTGGGGGAGCTGCCTATTTCAGCGCCCACGCGGTCAAGGTCTGGGGAGTGCCGCCGGAAATCGGCATACTGATCGGAACGGCAGGTGCGGCCGTACTTGGCCTCGTAATGGGTTTCTTCGCCATACGCCGGCAGGGAATCTATTTTGCCATGATCACGCTGGCTCTGGCGCAGATGTTCTATTTCTTCTGTCTGCAGGCGCCCTTCACCCACGGTGAGGACGGCATTCAGGGCGTTCCGCGCGGCCTCCTGCTGGGCTTCATCGATCTGCGGCAGCCACTCAACATCTACTATTTCGTGCTGGCGGTCTTCCTCATCGGCGTCTTCAGCATCTGGCGTATCGTCAATTCTCCCTTCGGCATGATCCTGCGTTCGATCCGGGAGAATGAGAGCCGGGCGGTTTCGCTCGGCTACTCGGTTGCCAATTACAAGCTCGCCGCCTTTGTCATGTCAGCCGCGCTGGCGGGCCTTGCAGGGGCCACCAAGGCAATCGTCTTCCAGTTCGCCACGCTGACGGACGTGACCTGGCAGATGTCTGGCGAGGTCATCCTGATGACTCTGCTGGGCGGCATTGGCACCATGGTGGGACCGATGGTGGGCGCCACGCTGGTGGTCACGCTGCAGAACACGCTGGCCACGTCGGGCTTTCCGGTGACCATCGCAACCGGGCTCATCTTCATGGTCTGCGTGCTCGTTTTCCGCCGAGGAATAGTCGGCGAGATCTACGCCCGTCTGCCCAGGGCGGAAAAACACTGAGAATTTTGGCATGGACGAGTTTGACTACATCATTGTGGGGGCCGGTACGGCCGGCTGCCTGCTGGCGAACCGGCTTTCCGCCGACCCCCAGGCGAGGGTGCTTCTGCTGGAGGCCGGGGGGCGCGACAATTATCACTGGATACACATTCCGGTCGGCTATCTTTACTGCATATCCAATCCGCGGACCGACTGGTGTTTCTCAACCGAGAACGTACCGGGGCTGAACGGGCGTTCTCTTGCCTATCCACGCGGCAAGGTGCTGGGCGGCTGCTCTTCCATCAACGGCATGATCTACATGCGCGGCCAGGCGCGTGATTACGATCAATGGCGCCAAATGGGCTGTACAGGCTGGGGCTGGGACGATGTGCTGCCCTATTTCCGCAAGTCAGAGGATTATTACGCAGGCGCGGATGAGTTTCACGGAGCCGGCGGCGAATGGCGCGTGGAGGAAATGCGCGTTCATTGGAATATTCTCGACGCCTTCCAGGCAGCAGCGGAAGCGGCCGGGATTCCGCGCACCTCCGATTTCAACCGGGGCAACAATGAGGGTTCGTCCTATTTCAAGGTCAACCAGCGAAACGGAGTCAGGGTCAATAGCGCAAAGGCGTTCCTTCGCCCGGTGATGGGCCGCAGGAACCTGAAGGTGGAGACCGGAGCGCAGGTTGTGCGCATCGAATTGGAGGAGGGGGCAGCGCGCGGCGTCGAGTTCGTCCAGGGCGATGTTCGGCGCACCGTCCGCGCGCGGCGCGAGATCGTGCTTGCGGCCGGTTCAGTCGGCTCGCCCCAAATTCTGGAA
>QGUU01000470.1 GCA_003242525.1 Pseudomonadota bacterium
TTAAACCCTTTCAAAAGGCCCCCCTCGGCCCGTTTGGCTTCAACCGGGCCCCGTAGAACTGCCGCGTTTCCTTCCATTCCGGCTGGTCCAATTTCGGCTTCCACTGCTCGGCGAACCAGCGTGCGCCGAAGGAGTTCGACATGGCGGTGAGGAACGCCATGTTCTCGCCCCAGCCGGCCTTGCCGCGCAGGCACACACCGTTCACGCCATTGGCGCGATCGGTCATCTTCTCCGCCGCTTCCTTGATGAAATCCCAGGTCGGCGCGTCGGGCATGGTGAGGCCCGCCTTCTCCATCAGGTCCTTGCGGTACATCACGAAGGAGGATTCGCCGTAGAAGGGTGCGGCATACAGCTTGCCGTCCACCGAGAGGCCGCCTGCTATGGCGGGAATGATGTCGCCCACATCATAATCCTCGCCGAGATTGTCCAGGGGCAGCAGCCAGTCCTGCTTCGCCCAGATCGGGACCTCATAGGTGCCGATGGTCATCACATCATACTGGCCGCCCCTGGTGGCGATGTCGGTGGTGACGCGCTCGCGCAGCACGTTTTCCTCGAGGGTGACCCAGTTGAGCTGGATGTCCGGGTTCTTCTGGGTGAAGTCGTCCGTCAGCTGCTGCATGCGGATCATATCGCCATTGTTGACCGTGGCGATGGTGATGGATTCGGCATGGGCGGCGAGCGCAAAGGCGCTGGCGGTGCACAGGCCAAGGGCGAGCGTTCGAAACTTCATCTGGATCCTCCCAAGGAAATGTGAGCAATTGTCTTGCTTTTGAGCAATTACTCACTTTCCGTGATTTATGTCAAGCCTATTCGATGCTGCGGCGCAGCATCGCCCGCAGCCCGACGAGCCGGAAAGGCAAGCGGGTGGCCGGGGAGAGCGCCTACTCCTTGATCGTAGCTGGCTCGCGAGGGCGGCGCAGACAGCTCCTCAAGCGTCCAGGAGAGCTTCCGCCGTGCGCTCGTCGGTGATCAATCCGTTTACAAGCCTGCGGTTTACCGCGGCCAATATGCCGGGCAGCTTGCGCTCGCCCATTGCCAGCGCGATCACCAGCGACTTCTCGCGCGACGGCAGCGGCGCCGAGGAAACCCGGTCGTTGGTGATGCCCTCTATCAGGCGGCCCTCGCGATCGAACACCCAGCCGACGATCTCGCCTATGCCTCCCGCTTTCTGCAACGCCTTCAGTTCGCTTTCGGAAATGAAGCCATCCAGGTAGAGCGGCGCCTTGGGGCCGAGATCCCCAATGCCGACGAAGGTGACGTCGGCCTGCGCCGCCAGCTCAAGCGTAGGCTGTATCATGGGCTGGCTGAGCAGCATCTCCTTCTCCCGCGAGGAGGAGGCGATGACCGGCAAAGGCATGGGAAAGGACCGCGCCTTGATGCGGTCGGCCATGGTGAAGATGACATTGTAGAAGGCGGCCGATCCGTCCGGCGAAATATTGCCGGTGAGCGAAACGATTTTGTGCTGCGGGCACTCCATGGGCGGCAATTGCTCGATCGCGGCCTTGAGCGTGCGCCCCGTGCCGATGGCAAGCACGATGGGTTCGGGTTTGCGCAGCCAGCGCTCGATTTCGGCCGCGGCGGCCTCGGCGATGCCGATTGTCGTGGACGTGGAATCAGGGTCTGACGGCACCACCTCTACCAGATCGAGCGCGAAACGCGTCTTCAGCCGGGAGGCAAGCTCAAGGCAACCGGCGATCGGGTGGTCGACCCTGACGCGAATCAACCCTTCCGATACGGCAAGCGATACCAGCCGCTGCGCCGTCTGTCGCGAAATGCCCAGTTTGGCGGCGATCTGGTCCTGCGTATTGCCGGCTACGTAATAGAGCCAGCCAGCGCGCGCGGCGTCGTCAAGCCTCGAATTTCCGCCATCCTGACGCATGCTCATGGTCACGTTCCCTCATTCGCGCGGCCAATTTCGCAGCAAATGGACCTTTGCGCAATTGTCTGTATGATGCGTCAATTGTTCGGTCCCGGAAAGCTGAGCTCGCCTTAATTCCGGGACTCGGTGGGCAGCGCAAACGATAGTTTCAATCCGCGGACGAATTGCCCATGAGGCGGACAAGGGAGCCACCGATGACGCCGAAAGCAGTGTTCTGGGACATGGATGGAACGCTGACCGACAGCGAGCCCCTGCACGAGGCGGCGCTTGTGGGGGCCCTGCGCAGCGCGGGCGTGACGCCTCCAGCCGACCTGCATGAGCGCGTCTTGGGCATCGCTGCCTGGCCGGTCTACGAAATGCTGCGCGACGAGTGCGGGCTGGACCTGCCGTTCGATGACTGGATCGCGCGCAAGTATGAGCACTATTTTCCGCTCGTGGCCGATCTGAAACCGCGGCCTGGCGCCATCGAGATCTATCAGGAACTGAGAATGCGGGGGATTCCGCAGGCGGTAGTTTCCAATTCCGACAGGCTTATCGTCGATGCCAACCTGCGTGCGGTTGGCCTGCTCCATCCCGGCATGAGGACGGTGAGCCGCAATGACGTACGCCAAGGCAAGCCGCATGCGGAACCATTCCTGCGCGCAGCCTGGCTGGTCCAGGTCGATCCCGCGGATGCAGTGGCGATCGACGATAGCGTTACGGGCGTGACGGCAGGGCTCGCGGCCGGCATGAGAACGATCTTCTGGCCCGAGCGGCCCGGAATGAAAGGGCCCGAAGGCGCCCTCGTCGCGAACGACGCGGACGAGCTGCGCGCCCTCCTGGGACTCGACTAGGCCTTTCCGCTGCCGTTCAATCGAAGGCCGATG
>QGUU01000471.1 GCA_003242525.1 Pseudomonadota bacterium
CCACTGGATCCCGAACCTGCGCGGCACCAGCCTCGACAAGAAGCGCGAGCAGTTGCCCGACGAGGAGCATGCCTCAGGCAAGATCATCATTGTCGACCCACGGCGAACTGCGACGATCGCAGCTTGCGAGGCCGAGGCCGGCAAGGAGAACGTGCTGCACCTTCCGATCGAGCCCGGCACGGACATGGTGCTCTTCAATGCTTGGCTGACCTACATTGCTGAGAAGGGCTGGCAGGACAAGGATTTCATCGCTGCCTCTACCAAAGATTTCGACAAGGCCCTCGCCGCCAACAAGACGACGCTGGCGGAAGCAGCGAAAATCTGCGGCGTTCCAGAAGCCGACATTGAGAAGGCAGCGCAGTGGATCGCGGCGCCGAAGAACGGAAAGCGTCGCCGGACGATGTTCGCCTACGAGAAGGGGTTGATCTGGGGCAACGACAATTATCGCACCAACGCGGCCCTCGTGAACGTGGCGCTTGCCACCGGCAACATCGGCCGGCCGGGCGGCGGTTGCGTTCGTATGGGCGGCCACCAGGAAGGCTATGCGCGTCCTTCCGATGCCCACGTCGGACGTCCGGCAGCCTACGTCGACAAGCTACTGATAGAGGGCAAGGGCGGCGTGCACCACATCTGGGGCTGCGATCACTACAAGACCACGCTCAATGCTCACCAGTTCAAGCAGGTCTACAAGAAGCGCACCGACATGGTGAAGGATGCCATGAATGCGGTGCCGGCGGGCGACCGTGCCGCGCAAGTCGCTGCTATCGTCGAAGCCATCAAAGCAGGCGGCCTCTTCGCTGTCGACGTCGACATCGTGCCGACCAAGATTGGCGAGGCCTGCCACGTTTGGCTGCCTGCCGCCACATGGGGTGAGATGAATCTCACCTCTATGAAGGGTGAAAGACGCATGCGCGAGCCCGAGCGCTACATGGACCCGCCGGGAGAAGCCATGCCAGACTGCCTCATCGCTGCCCGCATCGCCAACCACATGGAACGCGTTCTGCGCGAAATCGGCGATGACAAATATGCCGATCAGTTCAAGGGCTTCGACTGGAAAACGGAAGAAGACGCCTTCATGGACGGCTACCACAAGGTTGCCAAAGGCGGTGAGCACGTCACCTACGAGCGGCTGCGCGCCATGGGCACCAACGGTTTTCAGGAACCTGCAGTTGGGTTTGAGGGCGGCAAGATCGTCGGTACGAAGCGCCTCTATGCCGATGGCAAGTTCGACACCAAGGATGGCAAAGCGAGATTCATGGAGGCCAAGTGGCGTGGCTTGCAGGCTCCCGGCAAGAAGGAGCAGAAGGCAAAATTCAAATACCTCATCAACAATGGTCGCACGAACCTCGTCTGGCAGAACGCTTACCTCGACCAGGACAACGAATTCGTGATGGATCGCTTCCCTTACCCGTTCATCGAAATGAACCCGGAGGACATGAAAGAGCTCGGTGTCGGACAGGGGGATCTGGTCGAGATCTATAACGATGACGGTTCCACGCAGGCGATGGTCTACCCAGCGCCGAGCGCCAAGAAGGGCCAGACTTTCATGCTGTTCGCCTATCCGACGGGTGTGCAGGGCAATGTCGTAAACGCCGGTACCAACGAGCTCATTCTGCCGAACTACAAGCAGACCTGGGCTGACATCCGACCTCTATCTAAGGCACCGGACAGTGTGAAGCACCTGAGTTTCAAATCGCCGCACTATAAGGTGGGTTGAGGAGTACGCATCGTTCTTAGTCGGAGGCACAACCCAAGGCGGGTTGGGCCTCTGACTGCACTGCGGGGGAATCGATGATGCATTCGTCGGCATGCATGTCACCGCTGGCCGCCGTTCACTACGAGCGGGGCGACGATATCGACCAGTTTCTCGTGACCGCCTGCAAAAGGCTGGCCGCCTCTGGGGTGCGACTTGGAGGCTTGCTGCAGGTTTCCAGAGGCGAGCGCGGCGGCAACTGCGCGGCTAGCGTCCATGTCGTAGACCTAAGAACGGGTCGAACGTTCGACATTTGGCAGGACCGCGGAGCGTGTGCCCGCGGATGCCGGCTGGATGAAGGGGGATTGGCCCAATCCGAGATCGCCATTCGACAGGCGATCGCCGATCGCGTCGACCTTCTCGTAATCAATCGCTTCGGTCGCGCCGAAAGTCTCGGCCGCGGGTTACGAGAATGCTTTGAAGCCGCACTATTAGCTGGCATCCCAGCGCTCACGGCCGTGCGCCCACCCTATGATGTCGCGTGGGCAGCCTTCCATGGTGGCCTTGCTACTGATCTCACGTGCAATTTCGCAGAGGTCTTGACCTGGGCTTCGCGTCTTCATGCGGGGAGTGCGCGAGAATTACGTCGTAACGATATTCAGCGCTCATTTGACGGATTTCCAACTACGCGGCGCCCGTCGGCGTCGATTAGAAGCGTGCCATCCTCCTTGTAGAATGGTCCAGGCGGTAGACGATTCAAAAGATCGAGTACTGTCTCACTCGGCCGGCACAGGCGGACACCATTCACTGTGCAGACGATGGGGCGGTTCACGAGCACCGGATGCTCGACCATAGCGTTCAACAGTGTCTCATCTTCGACTGTAGGTTCGAGTAGTCCCATTTCGCGGGCCGGTGATTTTGTTTCGCGCAATGTCGGCGCGGCGCTGAACAGCCGGACCTGCCTCGTACCAGCCCTTGGTGGCATTGACGATCCTCACGACCGACAGCATGACGGGCACCTCGATGAGCACGCCCACAACGGTGGCAAGC
>QGUU01000472.1 GCA_003242525.1 Pseudomonadota bacterium
TGCTGCACGCGCTGGGGCTTGCCTTCCTGACGACGGCCATCCTTTTCGTCGTTTGCTGGCCGCTGGCCTATGGCATGGCGAAGGTGTTCGGCCGCTTCAGCCTGGTCATCACCATTCTTGTGGTGCTGCTTTTGTTCGTTTCCGAGAACATCCGGCTGTTCGGCTGGTTCCTCTCCCTGATGAAGGGAGGGTTGCTGGAAGGATATGCCCGGCACTGGTTCGGCGTGTCGTTCGAAAGCCCGCTGTATAACTGGCCGGTAATCGTCTTCGGCATGGCCTACGTGTATTTCCCGTTCATGCTGTTTCCCCTGGTGCAGGGGATTGCGCTGGTGCCTGACGACGCGCGCCTGGCGGCTCTGGATCTCGGCGCAAGCCCGGCCCGCATCATGTTCGAGATCGAAATGCCGCTCGCCGCGCCGGGGATCGTGGTCGGCTGCCTTCTGACTTTCGTCCTGTCGGCGGGGGCCGTGGCCGAAGCCAAGCTGCTCGGCGGGCGCTCCGTGGTCGTGTTGACGGATGACGTGGAAAGCGCCTTCACCTATGCGCAGAACTGGCCGCTCGGTTCGGCGCTGTCGCTGATGCTCATCGTCATCTCTGCGGTGATCGCACTGGTGCCGCTGAGCCGGATCAATCTCGATGCCATCATGGGGAGGCGCAAATGACAGCCGTCTCCCGCCCCAGCCGGATCACTCTCTATGTCTACGGCCTGCTGATCCTGTTCGTGCTGTACCTGCCGCTGGTCGCGGTCGGCTTCGCTTCGGTCTCCAAGGCCCGCTACCTGAACTTCCCCGTGAAGCGCTATACGAGCGAATGGCTGGTTTCATCCCTCACCAGCCCGAACGTGCATGTCCTCGTCACGACGTCGCTGAAGGTCGCGCTGGTCGTCACCGTGATCTCGGTGGTGATCGGGTTCTTCGCAGCCCTGGCTTTCGCCCGTTTCCAATGGAGATACCGCAGCTTCTATCAGAAGCTGATCCTGCTGCCGATCTTCTTTCCGCAAACGGTACTGGGGCTGGCGCTGCTGATCTGGTTTTCGGCGCTGGGCATTACGCCAAGCTGGAAGACGGCGGTCGTGGCCCACCTGGTGTGGATCACGCCGATCACAACCCTGATCATCGCCATCCGGGCTTATGGCTTCGATCCGTCTCTGGAGGAAGCGGCTCGCGACATGGGCGCCACGACCTTTGAAATCATTCGCGAGGTGACGATCCCGCTATTGATGCCGGGCATCGTGGCAGCGGGGCTTTTCGCCTTCCTGCTTTCATGGGGGAATTTCCCGCTGTCGCTTTTCACTTCAGGCGTCGATGCCACGCTGCCGAAGTGGCTCTACTCACGGATGGTTTCGGGCTTCACGCCGCAAATCCCGGCAATCGGCATGCTGGCGGTGGCAAGCTCGACGGTGCTCGTGCTGCTCGGGTTGGCCGTCATGTGGGGGCTTCGCCGTCGGGCATAGGAAAGGAAAAAGGGAGGAACAGAATGCTTAATTCGCTGAAGGGCCGGAGTGTCATCGTTACCGGCGGCTCCAAAGGCATCGGGCGTGGTATTGCCCGTGTCTTTGCCCGCGCGGGCGTGAAACTCACCGTCGTCGCGCGCAATAAAGCGGAGATCGACGACGCGGTCGCGGAGATGAACGCGGCCGGGGCTGAAGCGCGTGGCGCCGTCTGCGACGTTACGGACATGTCCAGCGTTCAGCGCATGGTGGACGAAGCTGCCGAGGTCCAGGGCGGGCTGGATGTCCTGTGCAGCAACGCCGGCATCTTCCCGCAGGTCAAGATGATCGACATGACGCCGGAAGACTGGGATCACGTCATGGCGACCAATCTGCGTTCAACGTTCTTTTGCGTGAAGGCCGCGATTCCGCACTTCGAGAAGCGAGGCAAAGGCAGGGTCGTCGTTACGTCCTCGATTACGGGCCCAGTGACCGGCTTTCCCGGCTGGGCGCATTACGGCGCCTCCAAGGCCGGTCAGCTCGGCTTCATCAAGACGGCGGCAATGGAGCTCGCCCGTTACAACACGACGATCAACGCCGTCATGCCCGGCAACATCGTGACGGAGGGGCTCGAGGGCCTTGGGGAGGCTTATCTGCAAACCATGGCCAACTCGATCCCGCTGAAGCGGCTCGGCCACGTGGAGGATATCGGCAACGCGGCGCTGTTCTTCGCCTCGGACGAGGCCGGCTACATCACCGGCCAGCAGATCGTGGTCGATGGCGGCCAGATCCTGCCGGAATCGCTGGAAGCTCTGGCGACGATCTGAGGGAGGGAAGGATATGGGTGATGCAGCGGCCATGCCGCTCGAGGACCTGCTGAGGCATCTCGAGCGACTCGCCAACGAGTCCCTGCCTCTCTGGCCGGTGCCGGAAGGGGCGCGCGCACGCCTGATCAATGTGTCGGAGAACGCGACTTATCTGGTTGAAGCCGACAACGGCTTCCGTTCGATCCTGCGCATCCATCGGCCACATTATCACAGCCGGCGCGGCATCGAGCAGGAACTGGCATGGTCGCAGGCGCTCGCCGCCGACAACATGGTGCAAACTCCGCCACCCATTCCCGGGCGGAATGGCGAACTGGTTCAGGAAGGCCACGTAGATGGCCTTCCTGAAGCGCGGTTCATGGTGATGTTCACCTTTGCCGAGGGGCGCCAGCCCAATGAGAACGAGGACCTGACGGGGCCGTTCGAGCAGCTCGGCGCCATCGCGGCGCGCACACATCTGCACTCGCAGGCCTGGCGGAAGCCGGAGC
>QGUU01000473.1 GCA_003242525.1 Pseudomonadota bacterium
GCCGGCACTTCTGGGCCGCGCCTTTTGAAATCGGCGACGAATTTGGCGGCCTTGGCTGGCCGCAGCCGCTGCCGGCCGATGCGCAGGACATGGTGCTCAAGCACCGGAGCGCCGAGCCGATCCAGAACACCACAATCGCGGTAATCGCCACCGACGCCATACTCACCAAGGCCGCGGCCAAAAGGCTTGCCATTGCCGCCCATGACGGCTTTGCACGGGCGATCTGGCCGGCTCACACACCGTTCGACGGCGATCTGGTCTTCGCGCTGGCTACAGGTCGTAGCGGGATCGCGCCTGATCCTGAGGTTGCCCTGGAACTCTACGCAGCGGCAGGCGCGACCATGGCTCGTGCAATCGCTCGCGGCGTTCACGCGGCCACTCCGGCACAGGGAGATCGCTTTCCTGTCTGGGCCTCGCGTCGATAGCCCCAGTTTGGTGTCACGTCGGGCGGCCCTCCGACAGGCATTGGCTTGGTCGGAGAGGCGCAGGATCAGCCGCTAGACGTCGTCGCCAACAATCCCGATGCGGAATGCGACTGGAACTGCCAAGATACGCAGGAGTGAATCGGAGAAAGGACGACTCGTGCGACTGGCAGCGCTCATCGCAATTCTAGTGCTTGGTCAGACCGCAAACAGCCTACCTGCCCTGGCAGGCGATGCGGCGGCCTTGGAGATTCTTGGCTTCAGCCGTGACGGCAGCGTGTTCGCCTTCGAGGAATATGGGGTGCAGGATGGCTCGGGCTTTCCCTATGCCAACCGCTATTATATCGACACCGCCAAAGACGAGTTCCTCAAGGGCACCCCAATCAGGGTGAGGCTCGACGACGAGGGGGCGGATGTAGAAGCCGCCAGAAGGCAGGCGGAAGAACGGGGCGAAGCCATCCTGGCGCAGGCGGAGCTTGCCGCCAATCGCGGTTTCACGGCCGGCTTCAATGCGGTGACGGAACTGTCAGCCGATCCCTACCGTATCGTGGTCAATCCGCGCCCGGTCTTTCCCCCGATCGACGATCCGCTGGAATTCCGGCTTGAGGAAATCCCGTTTGGCAACCTGCCCGGCATGGAAACTTGCAACAGCCAGGGCGAGACCAAGGGCTTTCGTTTGCTGCGCATCGAGACGCGCGACCAGGGCAGGACAAGACTGCTGCACGAGGACAAGACAATCCCGAAGAGCCGCGGATGCCCGAACGGCTACCGAATCGGCGGAGTTCAGACCTTTTCGACGGACGGGCTTTCGACCTTTGCAGTGCTCATCGCCGTGCGCCAATATGGCTTCGAGGGTCCGGATTTCCGGTGGATGGCCGTAACCGGTCGGCTGTGAGCCTGTCCCGTCAGTTGCCCGCCAGCGGTGCCGATCTGCCCGTGGTCAGTCCGGCAAGCGCGTTGAGGATTCCCGTTTGCTCTGTTAGGACCCCGCCAGTTCTTGTTCCAGGATTGATCCATGATCCCTCGTTACTCCCGCCCGGAAATGGTCGCCATCTGGTCGCCAGAAACTCGATTCCGCATCTGGTTCGAGATCGAGGCACATGCCTGCGACGCGCTGGCCGATCTCGGCGTCATTCCGAAGGAGGCAGCAAGGACGATCTGGGAAAAGGGCGGCGCAGCGCAGTTCGACGTCGCGCGCATTGACGAGATTGAGCGCGTAACCAAGCATGACGTGATCGCCTTCCTGACGCATCTTGCCGAGTTTGTGGGCCCGGATGCGCGCTTCATCCATCAGGGGATGACCTCATCCGACGTTCTGGACACCTGCTTTGCCGTGCAACTTACACGCGCAAGCGACATTTTGCTGGCCGATATCGACGACCTGCTTGCGGCGCTGAAGCGGCGCGCCTTCGAGCACAAGTACACCGTCACCATTGGCCGCAGCCACGGCATCCATGCGGAACCCACCACATTCGGCATCAAGCTTGCCGAAGCCTATGCAGAGTTTTCCCGGGCCCGCGAGCGGCTTGTGCGTGCGCGCGAGGACATCGCCACCTGCGCCATTTCCGGCGCGGTCGGCACCTTCGCCAATATCGACCCGCGCGTGGAAGAACATGTGGCCAGGAAAATGGGCCTGAAGCCTGAGCCCGTATCAACCCAGGTCATTCCGCGCGATCGCCACGCCATGTTCTTTGCCACGTTGGCCGTCATCGCCTCTTCGATCGAGCGGGTCGCCATCGAGATTCGCCATTTGCAAAGAACCGAGGTGCTTGAGGCGGAAGAATATTTCTCACCCGGCCAGAAAGGCTCCTCCGCCATGCCGCACAAGCGCAATCCGGTGTTGACGGAAAACCTGACCGGCCTTGCCCGCATGGTTCGCTCCTATGCCTTCCCGGCGATGGAGAATGTGGCGCTCTGGCACGAGCGCGACATTTCACACTCCTCGGTCGAACGAATGATCGGGCCGGATGCGACCATCACACTGGATTTCGCGTTGGCGCGGCTCACGGGCGTGATGGACAAGCTCCTGGTCTATCCGGACAATATGATGAACAACCTGAATCGCTTCCGGGGACTTGTTCATTCACAACGTGTGCTCCTGGCGCTGACGCAGGCCGGCGTTTCGCGTGAAGACGCCTATCGGCTCGTCCAACGCAACGCCATGAAGGTCTGGGAACAGGGGAAGGATTTCCTTGAAGAACTGCTGGGAGACGAGGAAGTCACCGCTGCCCTTCCTGAGGCGGAGATCCGGGAGAAGTTCGATCTCGGATATCACACCAAACATGTGGATACTATCTTCCGGCGGGGCTTTTGGGGA
>QGUU01000474.1 GCA_003242525.1 Pseudomonadota bacterium
ATTCTTCTTTTTTGCCCCTTGGGTGCGGGCGCCGAGCTGGCCAAGGCCGGCGTCAGGATACGCCGTGACGGGTGGGACATGAGCGTGGCGACCAGCGGCATGAAGACTTCCGGGCAGGTGAGGGAAATGCAGATCAGGAACGCGATCCTGATAGCGGGCCCGACTGCCAGCGGCAAGTCGGCCCTGGCGCTCGACATCGCCGAGCGTTCGGGCGCCGCCATCGTCAATACCGATTCCATGCAGGGCTATTCCATCCTGAATGTGCTGACGGCGAGGCCGGAGCCTGACGACATGGCTCGCGCACCCCACCATCTCTACGGGCATGTCCATCCCTCCACGGCCTATTCCACCGGCGCCTGGGTTCGCGATGTTGGGCTACTTGCGGAAAGCGGTGTGCTCGAGAACAGGCCGGTGATCTTCGTTGGCGGGACGGGCCTCTATTTTCGTGCGCTGGCCGAAGGAATTTCCGAAATGCCGGAAATCCCGGAGGCCATTCGCGAGCGTTGGCGAAACGAACTGAAGGAACGCGGTTCGGCGGAGTTGCACGAACTGCTGGCACGCAAGGACCCGCAGGTGGCGGCGCGCCTGAAGCCTGGCGACGGACAGCGCATCGCGCGGGCACTGGAAGTGCTGGAAGCTTCAGGTCGCTCCATCCTGCACTGGCAGGCGCGCCGCGGCCAGCCGCTCATCGACCGCGCAAGCGCCCGGTTTTTTGTCATCGAAACAAACAGGCCGGACCTGGTGGCGCGCATAGATCAACGGTTCGATAAGATGATCGAGCGGGGCGCGCTGGAAGAGGTCAAGGCGCTCGACGCGCTTGATCTGGATCCCATGCTGCCGGCCATGAAGGCGATCGGTGTGCCGGAATTGCGGGCGGCCATGACGGGAAAGATTTCCTTTCAGGAGGCGATCACCAGGGCCAAGGCGGCGACGCGGCAATACGCCAAGCGACAGGCAACCTGGTTTCGGCATCAGCTTGGTGCCGAGTGGAAAAGACTGGGTTCCAGCGAGGCTGCGGAAACCATGCGCCGGGTATACTCAAACCTCGCGAAGCCGTGAATGCAAACGTGTAAATTTCGCGCGGAGGTTGTTGAATTAACCTATCGTAAGGGCTTGGGTGCCATAAGGAGACAGGATTTTCCGCGGGCGGCAAATGCGTTTCCATAGGGCCGAGTCGGCCTTTTTCGTATTCATCTTCGTGATAATGGCCGCAGGGCTGGTGACCCTGCATGCCTACCATTTCGTGCATACGGCAGCTTCCCAGTTCCAGCTTTCTGCGAGCCAGATCGCCTACATTGACAAACTTTTGTTTGCCAATGGCGTCTTGCTTGCAACGGCGTTGTTCTTCGGCGCCTTCTTCAGCTATCCGCTGATCCGCCTGCAGGTGAAGGAAGAAGGCAAGCTGCGGGCCATGACCGAATCATTGTCAGCCCGCTCCGAAACGCTCGAACAGGCAGCGCTGACGGATGGTCTGACGGGCATGCAGAACCGCCGCTACTTTGATGACGCGTTGAGGGAATACCTCCACGAGTTCCGGCGCATCGGCAAGCCAGTCGGGCTGATGATACTGGATCTCGACCATTTCAAGCAGGTGAACGACACCCACGGACATGACGTCGGAGACGAAGTGCTGCGAGCCGTCGCCAAGTGCCTGAAAGATCTTACTCGTTATCATGACGTCGTAGCGCGCCTTGGGGGCGAAGAGTTCGCCGTCGTGACGCCGAACATGAATGTGGAGTCGCTGCAGCGTTTCGCCGAGCGCATTCGCAAGGCAATTGCAACCATGCCGATCATGGCGGGTAATGTAAGGCTGCGAATTACCGCCAGCGTGGGCCTAGCCGTGTGGGACGGCAAGGAAAGCGCTGAAGCGTTCTATCGCCGCGCCGACCGACAGCTTTACGAAGCGAAAAGCCTGGGCAGGAACAGGGTGTGCGCCTGAAGGCGTTCGGGTCTGGCCGAGTATCCGACCGAAGTTCGCTCTGATCGTCAAGTTTTGATCTGAAGGGTACTGCCGCTCGCACAAGGAACGTGGAAACCGGAGTGCCTGGACAGACCTAGTCGTTCTGGGGCCGCAAGCCGAAGGTCGCCGGCTTGAGCCCGTAGCGGAGGTCGAAGTCTTCTGCCAGTTGCTGCTGGATCCGCGGCGCAGACCTGCGATAGTCCGGATCTCCAGCCTGGCTGGCGGTGCTTGCCTGTTCGGCAAAAGGCATGCCCGGTTGCGTCTTGGGAACATTGCGAAGCCGATCGACGATCGTTGCCAGGTCTACATCGGTTTCGTCATCCTCCGCGCTCACGTGCCTGCCATCGCCGGCTCCGGGGATCAACGCGGGGTCGAGCTTTTCGAATTTCATCCGCATGGTTGTTGCAACACCTTCGCCGAAGGCGATTGCCTCACGCTGCCCCATCGAGGACAGGAAGGACAGAGTCGAGGCGGAGGAATCGGAGATGGCCGAGCGGATGATCGCCTGATCCTGCTCGTTGGCGAGGCGCATGGCAAAAACCGTGGAGCATTGCGACAAGATGGTCGGATCGAGTTCGCCCGGCCGTTGCGTGACCACGCCAAGGTAGCAGCCATATTTGCGACCTTCCTTGGCTATGCGCGATAGGGCATGGCGGGTCGGCGCGAAGCCCAGGCGCGCGTCGGCGGGCATATAGCGGTGTGCCTCTGCGCACATCAGCAGCATCTTCACCCGCCCGCCGCTCCACAGGGCCAGGTCAAAGGCAAGCCGGGCAAG
>QGUU01000475.1 GCA_003242525.1 Pseudomonadota bacterium
CTCGATCCGTTGCTGCTGCCACTAAAGGCCTGGTAGCTTACGGGGAGCATATGTCTGTAATAGACGATCAACACTTTCTTATTCGGGAACAGGAGCGGCCACTATCTGTTTCGCACCAAGGTTTTAAGGTCCTTACCATGAAACATGTGCGCTCAACCCTCGAAGAACTCAGACGCTACATTTCCTCGTGCGACGCTCGGAAGGATTTGGAGGAGGTCGACGCATTGCTGTCCATGGCCCTGGAGGAGGTTCGGCGCAAGCTTGCGAGGGCCGGCGACCGAACGAATATCAATCCCGATTGAGCTGTCGAACGGCCTGTGGGCAGGCTCAAACCGCAATGGAATGACGAGCCGTACCGCGTCCAAGGTAGCTGTCAAAGGCTGCGGCAACCGAACGGATTTGCGGACGCACTTCAGGGCGCACGATAAAGTTGTTCCCTTCCTTGGAAAATACGTCCGGCAACCGGGTTTGAATATCTGACGCCTCCGCCAGAACCTTTTGCGCAGCCTCGCCGAAGCGTCCTGAAATCTCGTTGGCGGAAAAGCCGAAATCGCACATCAGCCGCTCGATAACCCAGGCGCGCACCCTATCCTCGTCAGAGAGCTCGAAGCCGCGCGAGACCGGCAGCCTGCCCGCTTCGACCGCCCGCCTGTAAACTCCCATGGCGGTGGTATTCTGCGAATAGCCTTCGTTGAATCTGCTGATCGAGGACGGCCCAAGGCCGATGAGTGTCTCGAAGGGATCGTCGGTGTAGCCCTGGAAATTCCGTCGCAAGGCACCACGCGCCGCCGCCAGTGCCAGGCTGTCTCCAGGCAGCGCGAAATGGTCGAGCCCGATCGCCTCATAACCCGCGGCGCGGATAAGGGCGGCGGCCCGTGCAGACTGCGCCATTCGTCCTTCCCGGTCCGGCAACGCTGCTTCGTCTATCAGCTTCTGATGCTTCTTGAACCACGGCACATGGGCATAGCCGAAAAGTGCCAAGCGGTCGGGCCGCAGGGAGAGCGACATCGCAACCGTCTCGGCTATGGATTCCACCGTCTGGTGAGGCAGGCCATAGACAAGGTCGAGGTTGATGGCGCGAACGCCACGCGCCCGCAGCCCCTCTACCACGGCGCGCGTATCCTCGAAGCTTTGTTCGCGGTTGATCGCCTTCTGCACCTTCATCTGGAAATCCTGCACCCCGAGGCTGGCACGGTTGAATCCGGTGTCAGCGATTGCCGTAAGGCGCGCTTCGTCCATGTCGGTCGGGTCGATTTCGATGCTGATCGCGGCATCCGGTGTAAAGCGGAAGGTCTCGCGCAGCATTCCCATCAGGCGGTGAAGATCGTCAGGCGTGAGAAGCGTCGGAGATCCCCCGCCTAGATGCACCGCGCCAACCTGCACCGAAGGCGGCAGCAAGGCCGCCGTCAGCGCAATCTCGCGAAAGAGCGTTTCCAGAAAGGCCGCCACAGGCTCATAGCGCAACGTATGGTGGGTATGACAGGCGCAGAACCAGCAAAGCCGGTCACAGAAGGGTACATGGATGTAGAGGGAGACGACCTCGCCATCCTTCACCGCCGCCATCCAGCGGCGTACCGTCGCATCGTTGACCCCGTCGTGGAAATGCGGAGCGGTCGGGTAGCTCGTGTAACGCGGCGCGGTGTCCGCAAACCTGAACGCGGCTTCGGCTGACATGATGCCTCCTTATTCGCGCGCGATTTCTGGCCTGGATCGCCGCCCTCCGCGTTGACCCAGATCAAAGTTCAGGCACGACGACAAACTGCCACGGAGCATCATTAGGGACGAAATGTTATCGGAGCGCCAGAAAGGTGGCAGACTTTGCGCAAGGACGTTCATACCGACGGCACTCCCAGACTGTGCGCATCCTGCGATGCGCGTCACAAGGGCATCTGTGGCGCGCTGGACCAGGAGCAGCTCATCGCGCTGGCCAAGACCTCGCACAAGCAGCACGCCGAAAGCGGAACCGAGCTGCTTGGCGACGCCGAGCGAATCGATACCTATGCCGTCGTGCTATCGGGCGTGGTGAAGCTCGCCAAAACCCTGTCTGACGGGCGCCAGCAGATCGTCAGCCTGCAATTCGCGCCAGATTTTCTCGGCCGCCCCTTCAAGTCTGAAAGCGAACTCAGCGCCGAAGCTGCGACCGACGTATCGCTATGCACCTTTCCCAAGGCTGCACTTGAACGGCTGATGCAGGCTTCGCCCGAGCTGGAGCGCCGCCTCTATCGGCAAGCGCTCGATGAGCTTGATCAGGCCCGGGAGTGGATCGTTACCCTGGGACGGAAGACGGCCGGCGAAAAGATCGCTTCCTTCCTGCTCATGATCGCGCGCAATATAGACCCGAGCGCGGATCCGGACCGTGACTCCGCCAACTTCGAACTGCCGCTGACGCGCGCGGACATTGCCGATTTCCTTGGCCTGACCATTGAGACCGTAAGCCGCCAGCTTACGCGGCTGCGCGCCGACAAGGTCATCAGCATCGAAAACAATCGTAACGTGGTGGTACCGAGCCTTGCCAGGCTGGAAGCGCGCGCAGGCAATTAGGACGCAGCACGGCGTTTCGACCTACTGGACCGGTCCCCGCACATCGAAGCGCGCGACTTCAGGCAATACGTGCTCGCGCTCGAAGGCGATATGGCGTCGCTGCCCCTCGAAAAAGGCGCGCAGCATGAATCCCATCGCCTCTGGATTGTCCACCGTGCCCTGGCGTCCAAGCAGCATCAACGCTTCGGCAACT